>NZ_CAUQKJ010000005.1 GCF_963518785.1 uncultured Campylobacter sp. | reverse complement strand
CGCGCCGCGCGCGGCTAAAGTGCTTCGTGCCGAATGAGAGCTTTTTGCAAAGCGCTGCGGGCATCTATAAAAGCGCGAACTGGGCGGAGCGCGAGCTATACGATATGATGGGCGTTTGGATTGAAAATCATCCGAACTTAGCGCGCCTAATAATGCCCGATGATTGGTTCGGACACCCGCTTTTAAAGTCCTATCCGCTGCAAGGAGACGAGTTTGCGAAGTGGTACGAGGTGGATAAAATTTTTGGGGTCGGCGCGCGCGAGCGGATCGGCGAAGAAAACCGAAATTCCGCATTCGTGGATGAAAAAGATACCTTTAACTTCGCGCGGCTCTATCACGAGGGCGGTTACGGAGAGCCGCGGCCGCAAGAGAAAATTTTACAAGAATATCAGGAAGAGGGCGGCGTGCGTTTCGTAAAACGCGTTAAACGCGGAATTTACAAGATCATCACAAAGAGAAAATAATGCAAAATCCAAGCAAGCTAAGACCGTTTTTCGAAAACATCGAGTACGAGCGCGAGGGCGCGAATATGATCTTAAATTTCGGTCCGCAGCATCCAAGCGCGCACGGCCAACTAAAGCTCGTGCTGGAGCTTGACGGCGAGCGCATCGTGCGCGCCCGCCCCGGCGTGGGCTACATGCACCGAGGCATCGAAAAGATGGCAGAAAATATGATCTACGCGGAGTTCGTTCCAGTAACAGATCGCATCGATTACATCGCATCGGGCTCGAACAACTACGGCTTTTGCGCCGCGGTCGAGAAGCTCTGCGGCATTGAAGTGCCGCGCCGCGCGCAGATCATCCGCACGATCTTGCTTGAGCTTAATCGCATCAGCTCGCACCTTCTGTTTTTGGGCACGCACGCGCTTGACATCGGCGCGATGACGGTATTTCTTTATTGCTTTCGCTCGCGCGAATATATACTCGATCTGATAGAAAAATACTGCGGCGCGCGCCTTACGCACAATAATATCAAAATCGGCGGCGTATTTTTGGACCTGCCTAACGGCTGGCTAGAAGAGATGTTAAAGTTTTGCGAGGAATTTCCAAGCGATATTAAAGAATTTGAAGATATGCTCGATACGAATAGAATTTGGCTAATGCGAACCGAAGGGGTGGGTGTGATCTCGCACGAAGCGGCTCTTAGCTGCGGCTGTAGCGGCGTGACGCTCCGCGCTAGCGGGCATGCTTGGGATATTCGAAAAGAAGAGCCCTATCTCATCTACGACGAGCTTGATTTTGACGTGCCGTATGCGAGCGAGGGCGATTGCTACGCGCGCTATAAGTGTTATATGGCGGAGATGCGCGAGAGCCTTAAAATTTTGCGCCAGTGCGCGAAACACTATCCGCTAAGCGATCCGCAAATTTTAGCGATCGATCCCGCTTACGTAAATCCGAGCAAAGAGCAGATCATGACGCAGAACTACTCGCTGATGCAGCATTTCGTGCTGGTTACGCAGGGTTTGCGCCCGCCCGTGGGCGAAATTTACGCCGCGAGCGAGAGTCCTAAAGGCGAGCTTGGATTTTATATCCGCTCGATGGGCGAAAGCCGCCCGTACCGCCTTAAGATTCGCACGCCGAGCTTTTGGCACTGCGCGGTCTATGAAGAAATTTTGCCCGGGCAGTATCTTGCCGATGCAGCGGCGATCATCGGCAGCACGAATATCATTTTAGGCGAGGTGGATCGATGAAGCGCTACGATTTGAGGCATCTGGGCGATAAATTTTTAAACCGCATGGGCGAAATTTTGAAAAATTCCGCTCGCGGCGAGACGATGATCTTTATGTTTGAGATGGGCGATTTCAGCGCGGTTCAAAAAAGCGCCGATCTGGTAGAGGGGCTAAATTCCACGCTTTTAAGCTCGATTCGTTATAACCAAGTCGATTGGATGGTCGTCGCCAAAAAGGGGAGAGGATGAAAATTTTAAATTTCGCGTCGCTGCTTAGCTTGCAAAATCCCGCGCTTGCAGAAGGTTTTAAGAGCGCTGAAATTTTAAGCGTATCGCCGCTGCAAGATCCGCATCTTCCAGGCGAGCTGATAAAATGCGAGATCGGCGCGCAAAGCTTCGTGCTGGCGCTAATCTGCGCTAGTTTTTGCGACGAGCCCTATTTTGCGGAGCTGGATCTGGAGTATCTAAGCGGCGAAAGCAGCGTAGGCGAGGAGGAGATCGAGCAGATTTGCGAGTTTTTGCAAAGCGGCTGCGACGCGATTTTGATTGACGATGCGCTCATTAAAACCCATCCCGACGCCGAAAATATCAAAGCCTTTCTATCTCTCATAGCGACGAAGTTCGAGATTAAAATTTTAAGCTTACGCGGCGAGCGAGCGGACTTGGGCGCACAAGAGCGGGCAAATTTAAGCCCGCTTAAAGAGCCTGAGAATTTCGACGGCGCCGTGGTTTTCAAACACGATGCGGACGATAAACTCATCGGCGGAAGGTATTTTAGCATGGTCGCAAAGATCGCAAATGGCGATCGCGTCCGCATAAAGACGCCGCACCTAAATTTAGAAAAAGAATTTATTTTGGATGAGGAGCTAAAGGGCACGATCGCGCTTTTGGGCTCGGGCGGGCAGGGCTTTGGCGGTTATAATTTCGAACTCGCAGAAATTTCTAAGGTTTAAAATGGCAAAGATCACAATCGACGGTAAAGCTTGCGAGTGCGACGAGGGCGAGTATATCTTGCAGGTCGCGCGTCGCTGCGGCGTTTTTATCCCTGCGCTTTGTTATCTAAGCGGCGGTACGCCGACGCTCGCATGCAGGCTTTGTATGGTCGAAGCGGACGGCAAGCGCGTCTATAGCTGCAACGCCAAGGCCAAGGACGGCATGGTCGTTTACAGCCGCAGTCCCGAGATCGACGCCGAGCGCGAGGCGATCACGCAGGTTTATTGTATCAACCATCCGATGGCGTGCGGGGTTTGCGATCAAAGCGGTGAGTGCGAACTTCAAAATTTAGCCCATCTGATGCGCACAAATGCCCAAAGCTACGCTATCCGCGATACGGCGCGCGAGGTGCAGGATTGGGGATATTTAAGCTACGATCCTAGCCTTTGCATCGTTTGCGAGCGCTGTATCACCGCCGCGAAAGACCGCCTGGGCGTAGATGCGTTTAAGCTCGTTCCGCGCGGCGGAGACGCGCCGAGTAAGGAGCAAAAGGACGCGATGCCAAAAGACGCCTACGCCGTGTGGAACAAGCTGCAAAAAAGCCTAATCGCGCGGGTTAACGATGAGGATGATTGCGCAAACTACGGCGAGAGCGCAGCGGTCTGCCCGACGGGGGCTCTGGTAGAGAGCGCGTTTAAATACGTTTCAAACGCCTGGGAGTTGCGCCAAATCCCCGCTTCCAATCCGCACAGCAGCGACTGCGAGCTGCTTTATTACGAGGTCAAGCGCCGCGGCATAGGCGACCCGCGTGAAAAAATTTATCGCGTTAGTAGCGACATAAATTTTAGCATCCTGCATGCAGGAGCGCGCTTCGGCTGGGATTTTTCAAACGAGCGAGCGAGCAAAAACGAAGCGGTTTTTAGCCGCATCGTGCGCGGCATCGAGGACGGCGAGATTAAAAATATCAAATTTAATAGCTTCATTACCAACGAAGAAGCGCGGATTTTAGAGCTTTTGCGGCAAAAATTTAAGCTCGCTCTGATTAACGACGAAGCGCTTGCGTATCAAAAATTCCTACGCGAATTTTCTAAGCTTAGCGGCGCGAAATTTTATAATGCGGATTCGCAGACGATTAAAAACAGCGATTTCATCGTAGTTTGCGGCACGTTTTTACGTAGCGACGCACCAAATCTGGGCTATGCGGTAAACAGCGCCTGCAAACTAAATAAGGCAAGCGGGATCTATTTTCATCCGTTTTGCGACGAGGGCATTAAGGGCTTTGGCAAAAATTTTATCCATCAGCCGCACGCCGCGGGCTTGGAGGCACAGATCCTGCTTTGGATCTTGCAAAAGTTTGGGCGCGATCTGCCTGAGTGGCTGGATGCGAAACTCGCGGCGGAATTTGAAATTTCGCATGCCGCGGCGAAGGAAAATTTAGACGAGAAATCCGCGGGTTCGCGAAATCCTGAGAATTCTGCAGAGGCAAATGGCTCTGGGAACGTTGCGAGTGCGAGCGGCGACGCAGATTCCGCAAGTGCTGACGGCAACGCTGAAAATTCCGCAAAAAATTCCGCGCAGAATTCCGAAAATCCTGCGGAAAGTAAAATTTCAAATTTTGCCCGCGCGCTGGGTCTGGACGAGCAAAAAATAGATGAAATTTTGGCCAAAAAGGAGCGTTTTTCGCTCATCATCGGCGAGGATTTTATCCGCACGCCAAATAGCGCTACGCTCGCGCGCCTGGCGGGTTTAGTGCAGTGCTACACGCCATTTAAGGTGCTATTGGTGCCGCCGCGCACGAACAGTCTGGGCGTCGCGCTCATCTGCGAGCTTAGCGCGCAAGCGAGCGCGGGCGAGGCGCTAGGCTACAATGAAGCGGGCGATATAAGCTTCGGCGTGCTGGAAGCGGATCTGGACGCGCCTAGCTTGGTGCAGCAGGAGGGCACGTTTACGAACTACGATAAGCGCGTGGTGCCTACCAATGCGGCGCTTGATTACGGCGGATACGAGCTAAACGACATCGCCTGTGCGCTTGGGGTTTGCGCGGAGCATGCGATTGGCTATACGCCTAGCTTGGGCGCGGATTTTGAGCCGATTAAATTTGACGATTTAGAAAATTTTTACGACAACGGCGGCGCAAACCACCGCGGATATGAGCTGCGAAACGAGGAGCTCGCCGCTAGCGAGGAGGAGTTTGAAATTTCGCTTTCAGCGCCGATTAGCGCGGGCGAGGGCGAAATTTTAATCTATGAGGCAAATCCGCTGCATCAATTCAATAAATTTAGCGGCGCAAGCAGCGGGCTGGGCGAAGCGGGCGCGCTGTATCTAAGCCCCGACATCGCCGAAGCTCTGGGCGTGAGCGCGGGCGACGTCGTTAAAATTTACAAAGCAGACGGCGCGAGCAATGATGAAAAAACTAGCGGCGCGGGCAAAACTGGCGCTGCTGATAATGAAAGCGACAAGGGCGGCACTAGCGGTGCAAAAAAAGCGGATCGCGTTAGTGCTGCGCGTAAAGCCGATGCCTTCGGTAATGAAAATGGCGAAAGCGGCGCAGAGGGGCTCGTAAGCTTAAAGCGCGAAATCGTCGCTAGCGTAAAGATCGATATGGGCTTTAGCGGCGCGTATCTGCCGTATTTTGATGAGAAACTACGCGGCGAGATATTTTTCAAAACCTCGCGCTACGCCGGCGTAAAAATCGAGAAAATTTCAAAGGAGAGGGCAGATGAGCGATAGTGCATTTTATTTCGTAGCCACCGTCTTAAAGGCACTTGTGATTTTAGCCGTCATCGCGCTGCTCTCGGGGCTTGCGACCTACGCCGAGCGCAAGGTGCTTGCCTTTATGCAGCGCAGGATCGGGCCCTCTATGGTCGGGCCTGCAGGGCTTTTGCAGGTAGGCGCGGATATGATAAAGCTTTTTACCAAAGAGGACGCGATCCCTGCGCGGGCGAATAAGCTTCTTTTTAAAATCGCGCCGATAATCTCGGCTACGGGAGCTTTTGTGGCGCTTTCGGTGGTGCCGCTGCTGCCGGAGTTTACTATCGGCGGGCGGGCTATACAGCCGATTTTAAGCGATATAAATGTGGGAATTTTATTCCTGCTCGGAGCTAGCGGCACCTGCGTTTACGGACTGCTGATCGGAGGGCTTGCAAGCTACAATAAATGGGGAACGATAGGCGCGTTTCGCGCGTTTTTGCAGATTAGCTGCTTTGAGGTGATAAATGGGCTTAGCCTGATCCCTATCGTGATGATCACGGGCTCACTCTCGCTTATAGACATCGTAAGCGCGCAAAGCGGCGGCATCGACAAGTGGTTTATCTGGAAAGAGCCCGTCTGCTTCGCGCTATTTCTCATCGCCGCCTTCGTAGAGTGCAACCGCACGCCGCTGTGCCTTACCGAAAACGAAACCGAGATCGTAGCGGGCGCAGGTACGGCGTATTCAGGAATGCGCTGGGGTATGTTTTTTATCGGCGAATACGCCAATATCATAACCTACTCAGTCGTTACGACGCTACTGTTTTTGGGCGGATTTAACGCGTTTTGGTTTATCCCCGGCGGTATTATGATGGTATTAAAATCAAGCCTCGTGTTTTTCTGCTTTCTATGGGCTCGCGCGGCGTGGCCGCATCTGCGCCCCGATCAGCTGATGGGGCTTTGCTGGAAAGTCTGCATGCCGCTAGCTCTTGCTTGCGTGCTAATTACGGCGCTAGCGATCGTTTAAGGAGGGCGCGATGGCAAGATACGCTCAGATCGATAAACGAGCCCCTATTAAATCCGGCGGCGATAAGTTTCGTAGATTCCTCTCCCGCACCTTTAACGGCGAGCTTTTCGTGGGGCTGTGGGTAGTGCTAAAAAATATGTTTAAGCGCGGCGGCTCGCACACGCTTCGATATCCTATGGAAAAATTTGTTATGCCGCCTAGATATCGCGGCGTGCACAAGCTAATGCGCTTGCTTGAAAGCGGCAGCGAGCGCTGCATCGGATGCGGTTTGTGCGAGAAGATCTGCGTGGCGAACTGCATCGCGATGGAGACCAGCCTCGGCGCCGACGGCCGCAAAAAGGTAGACAACTACTCGATAAATTTAGGACGCTGCGTCTATTGCGGGCTTTGCGCGGATGTCTGCCCAGAGATCGCTATCGTGCACGGTTGTGAATATGAGCTTGCGAGCGAACAGCGGGCATACTACGGCTTTAAAGAGGATCTTTTGATCCGCGGCGAAAATTTATGCCTAAACGGCGCGGCGCAGGAGTTTGCGGGCTACGGCAGCCTGGATGAAAACGCGGGCGCGCGGATCAAGATGACGCCGAACGCCTATATAAAAAGCGACGCCGCAAGCGACGAGCCAAGCTTAAAGAGCGCGGATTCAAATTTAAAAAGCAGCGCCGCGGAAAGCTCTAAAAAAGAGGGTGCCGCTAACGATAAAATTCTATTTTCAAAGGGCGCTGGCTTAAGCGGCGAAATTTTAGCCGAGCGACAAGACGTCGGGCGGGCAAGTTTAAAGGAAAGCTCCGCCACGGACGCTAAAAATTCTAAAGAAAATTCTGTTACGGACGCCGAAAATTCTACGCTTGATTCACAGCGAAATTCCAAAGAAAATTCTGCTTCGCAAAGCGCAGAAGATTCCGCTACGGATAGTAAAAATTTTGCGGAGAATTCTAAAGAGAGTTCCGCCATGCAAAGTAAAAATTCTAAAGAGAATTCCGTTATGCCGCACGCTGAAAATTCTGTCGGCGATTCTACGGAAAATTTTAAAAATAATTCCGCTACAAACGACGATTCTTCGGAGAATTCTAAAGAAAATTCCGTTCCGCAAGACGCGGGAAATTCCGCCGCGCGAGGCAAAAAATCTAAGGTAAATTCCAAAAAGAATTCTACTGAGAAAGCTGAAAATTCTACGCTTGATTCGCAGCGAAATTCCAAAGAAAATTCCGCCTCTCAAAGCGCTGAAGATTCCGCCGCGCAGGGGGAGGAGCAATGATACAAACGCTTGCATTTTATTTTTTCAGCGCGGTTTGCCTGGCGCTTTTCGGCATCAGCGTTTTTAGCAAAAACGTCCTTTACGCCCTTAGCGCGCTGGCCGGCGGCATGGTTTTTATGAGCGGATTTTTTTTCTTGCTGGATGCGGAGTTTTTAGGCGTGGTGCAGATCATAGTTTACACGGGCGCCGTTATCGTGCTTTACGGCTTCGCGCTGATGTTTTTGGGCGCGGATAAAAACGTAAGCGAGCCAAAAAAGGGCACAAGGCTATTTTTCGCGCTTAGCGGCGTGATCGCATTTTTGCTCGTGATTATCGTGCTTGGCGCGGTGGTTGCGAACAACGTAGAAACGCTTAAAATTTTAAACACCGACGATACCGAGGCGCTTGGGATGATTATCTTTACGAAATATCTAGCGATTTTCGAGCTTGCAGCCGTGATGCTGCTCGTGGCGATGATCTGCGCTATCGTGCTTGCGCATAAGCAGATGGACGCAAGCCTGACATACGAAGAGAGCGAGGGATAAAATGAGTCTAAATCACTATCTGATCGTCGCTGCGATGATGTTTGGGCTCGGGCTTGCGGGTATGATGAAGCGACGGAATTTAATAATGCTCTTTTTTTCGAGCGAAATTCTATTAAACGCCGCAAATTTAGCTCTTGTCGCCGTAGCGAAATTTTACGACAACATAAACGGCGAAATTTTTGCGCTTTTCATCGTCGCGATTGCCGCGAGCGAGATGGCTGTGGGGCTTGGACTACTCATCTTGTGGTATAAGAAAACGGGCAGCATCGAACTTGACAGCTTCGTAAATTTTAAAAATCCTTCCAAGGATGGACCGGATGCTTGATACCGTTTTTGTGTGGCTCTTAATCGCCCTTTTCGCACCGCTTGCCTCGGCGATCTTCGCAGGCGTTTTCATTCGCGCCAAAGATAAGATGTTTATTGGCGTAGTCTGCTCGGCGCTGGTGATTTTAAGTACTATCGCGTCGCTTGCTTTGATGGAGCTCGTCTCTGACAACCGCCTAATCAGCGTAAGCTTAGCCGATTTCATAAGCACGGGATTTTTGGACGCAAAATTTAGCTTTCTCATAGATAGCGTAAGTGCGGTGATGATGGTGGTCGTAGGCATCGTTTCCAGCGTAGTGCACGTGTACTCGATCTACTATATGTGGGATGATGAAAACTTCGCTAAATTTTTCAGCTTCCTGGGGCTTTTTGTATTTTCGATGCTGGTTTTGGTAACGAGCGATAATTTTTTAGGGCTTTTCATCGGCTGGGAGGGGGTCGGACTCTGCTCGTGGCTGCTGATCGGCTTTTGGTACAACAGGAGCAATTACAGCTGGTGCGCCAACGAGGCTTTCATAATGAACCGTATCGCAGATCTTGGGATGCTGCTTGGAATTTTCTTGATCTATTTAAATTTCGGCTCGCTACGCTACGAGGTAGTATTTGCGAACGCGGCGGGCTTGGAGCCTGAAATTTTAACCCTGATCGCAGCGCTTTTATTTATCGGTGCGATGGGCAAAAGCGCGCAGTTTCCGTTTCATACTTGGCTTGCCGACGCGATGGCGGGTCCGACGCCCGTGTCCGCGCTTATTCACGCAGCGACGATGGTTACGGCGGGCGTTTATCTGGTGATCCGCGCAAACGCAATTTTCGCGCTCGCGCCGGAAGTAAGCGGCTTTATCGTCTGCTTGGGCGCCTTCGTGGCGGTCTTTGCGGCGTCGATGGCGCTAGTTCATAACGATCTTAAAAAGATCATCGCCTACTCCACGCTTTCGCAGCTTGGCTATATGTTCGTAGCCGCGGGGCTCGGGGCGTATTGGATCGCGCTATTTCATCTGGCGACGCACGCGTTTTTCAAGGCGCTTCTATTTTTGGGCGCGGGCAACGTAATGCACGCGATGAAAGACGATCTAAATATCCAAAATATGGGCGGATTATATAAGTTTATGCGGCCTACGGCGATTTTAATGTGCATAGGCTCGCTTGCGCTTTGCGGATTTTATCCGTTCGCGGGCTTTTTTTCAAAAGATAAAATTTTGGAAGCGGCGTGGAGCGCGGACGCGTATTTCATCTGGGCGCTGCTATTTGCGGGCGCCGCGATGACGACATTTTACAGCGTGCGCCTAATAATGCTTGTGTTTTTCGGTAAGGCAAAATACTCGCACCATCCGCACGAGGCGAAAGGCTTTGCCCTCATTGCGATGGGCGTATTAGCCGTGCCTGCGGTGATCGCTGGCTTTTTCGAGCACGACTTTGCGGAGTTTGTGCTTAACATACTGCCGGGCTTTAAAATTTCAATCCCGCACGGCGTAGAGGTAATTTTGATCGCCCTAACGCTAGCGATGATAAGCGCGGTGGCGATCGGCACGATTTGGACATACGGCAAGGGTAAATTTAGCCAAAATTTAAAGAACTGCAAATTTTATAAAATTTTGATCGCGCAGTATTTTATCCCGCAAATTTACGAGCGCGTGATCGTGCGCGGATACGCTAAGCTTAGCGAGATCTGCGCTAAATGCGACGGCGCGATCATAGACGCCAGCGTCGATCTGATCGCTCGCGTGGCGGTAAAAAGCGGCGAAGGTGCGGATCGCGCGAGCAATAGCGGAGATTTGAGCGCAAATTTAAGGTGGATGGTTTTGGGATCTTTCATTTTGCTGATTTTGGCGTTTGCGCTGTGAGGTGGGCATGGAATACTTTTTAAGTTTGGTTATATTTTTTCCGGCGGTAGCTGCGGTTTTAGGCTTTTTGATCGACGAAGCGAGCATTAAGACCTACGCCGTTACGATGAGCTTTATAGAGTTCGTGCTCTCGCTTGTTTTGTGGATACTCTACGAGCCGGTGGACGGCATCGCGTTTAGCGTGCTGCACCCTTTCATAAGCGAATACGGCATCAACTACTTCATCGGCGTGGACGGAATTTCGCTGTTTTTAGTGATCCTAAGCACGCTGGTTACATTTTTGGCGCTGCTTAGTCTAAGTATCAAAGAGCGCGCGAAAAATTTAATCATCTGCATTTTGTTTTTAGAGATGACGATGGTGGGCGTTTTCGTGGCGCTGGATGCGATACTTTTTTACATCTTTTGGGAGCTTTCGCTTATTCCGATGCTCTATATCATCGGCGCGTGGGGCAGCGGCAAGAGAATTTACGCCGCGGTGAAATTTTTCATCTATACCTTTCTAGGTTCGATGTTTCTACTCGTAGGGCTCGTAGCGATGAGCTATTTCTATCACGAGGCTACGGGCGAGTACAGCTTTAATATCCTAGACTGGCAGAGCTTGTCGCTACCGCTTAGCACGCAAATTCCTCTATTTCTGGCATTTTCGGTCGCTTTTGCGATCAAGACGCCTTGCTTTCCTTTTCATACCTGGCTTCCGTACGCGCACGGGCAGGCCCCTACGATAGGCTCGGTTCTGCTTGCCGCGGTGCTTCTTAAGATGGGTACCTACGGCTTCGTGCGATTTTCGCTGCCGATGTTTCCGGACGCGAGCGTGCATTTTAGCGGGATGATGTGCGCCGTAGCGATCGTTATGATCATCTACGCGAGTTTCATCGCCTTTGCGCAAAAGGACATCAAACAGGTTATCGCGTATAGCTCGATCGCGCATATGGGCGTCATAATGCTAGGAATTTTTTCAATGAGCGCGGAGGGGGTGAGCGGCGCGGTATTTTTGATGATCAGCCACGGCATCGTAAGCGGCGGGCTTTTTATGCTCGTAGGCTTTTTATACGACCGCAGGCACACGAAGCTTTTTAGCGAATTTGGCGGGCTTGCGCGGGTGATGCCGCTTTATGCGTTTTGCTTTTGCGTCGTGCTGCTAGGCTCGATAGGCCTTCCGCTTACGATCGGCTTCGTGGGAGAATTCCTAAGCCTTGCGGGGATTTTTAAAATCAGTTTTAGCTATGCGCTTTTGGGCGGGCTCGGCATCATAATGGGCGCGATCTATTCGATGAATCTTTATAAAAAGACCTTCTTCGGCGCGCTCGTGCATGAGGAGAATAAGAAGCTAAGCGATCTAAACAGAACCGAGCTTTGCTCTATTGTCCCGATCTGCACGCTAGTAGTGGCGCTGGGCGTTGCGCCGAATCTGATGTTAAAGAGCATCGAGCCTAGCGTGACGCAGAGCCTTGAGTTGATGTTTAACAAAGCCTCTCAAACCGCGACCCGCGCCTATATGGAAAAAGCAAATTTTAAGGTAAGAAGCGATGCAAAATAATCTTTTAAATTTAGCCTCGATCGCGCCTATGGCGATACTCGGAGGATTTGCCCTGCTGATGCTCGCGGTTTTGCTTTTTGCGCGCACGCTATCGTATAAATTTTACGCCGTCATCACGATACTGGCGCTAGCTCTCGGCTTCGGGCTCGTTTTTGGATACAACAGCGGCATACGCGGGCTTTTTGACGTGATGCTGGTGGACGGAATCGCGACGCTATCGATGCTTATTATGCTCGCAGGTTCGATATTTTTCATCTTTTTGTCTTTGGGTACAAGAAGCGCGCACGAGTACCACACGGCGGAGTTTTTCGTGCTGTTTTTATTCGTGCTCGTGGGGTATGAGTTTATGGTCGCGAGCGAAAATTTAATGATGGTCCTCGTGGGGCTTGAGACGGGCTCGCTGGCGCTTTATACGCTAATCGCGCTGCATAATCGCGCCAGATCAGTCGAAGCGGCGCTAAAATACTTCATAATGGGCGCACTGGGATCCGGGTTTTTCGCATTCGGCGCGGCGATGTTTTTTCTATCGACCGGCTCTATGGAAATTTCAAACATCGCGCAGATCGCTAAGAGTTCAAATTTACAAACCAGCGTCCTACTTTTCGCCGCCTGCTCATTTATGATCGTCTCGATAGGATTTAAGCTCTCGCTGATCCCGTTTCACACCTGGACGCCCGACGTTTACGAGGGCGCGAGCTCGGATATGGCGGGCTTTATGTCCATAGTGCCCAAAATCGCGGGCTTTGTCGTAGCGATCAGGCTGTTTGAAGCGCTGGGAAGTATCGGCGTGCAGTGGCTAAACATCGTGCTCTACGCCGTAGCGGTGCTTACGATGAGCTTAGCAAACCTCATGGCGCTCGTGCAGCGCGACGTCAAGCGGATGTTAGCCTTCAGCTCCGTTTCGCACGCTGGCTTCGTACTCTGCGCGATCGTGATCGGCTCGACGCAGGCAAATGCGGCGCTTTTCACCTACTGGATCCTATACGCCGTGGCGAACCTCGGGGCGTTTGCGTTCATCTGGTGCGTACGGCAAAGGCGCGTGCGTTCGTTAAATTTAAAATTTAAAACCCGAAGCGTCCCTTTAAATTTAAATGCAAACGGCGAGGATGAGGGAAATTTTATCTCAAACGCAAAGCTTTCTTTTTCGCAAAATCACGAGCCGAGCTCTGCCGGCGAGTTAAATTTGAGCGCGAACGGACAAAATTTAGCTTGCGGCGAGCGGAGTTCTAAAGAAAACGAGCAAAATTCCAAAGAAAACGAGCAAAATTTTAAAGAGAGCGAGTCTGGCGCGGAAGCGATCCCTTTCGGCACTGAAACTTGCGAGCTAGGCGCCGAAATTTGCGAACAAAGCTCCAAGTTCGCGGCTCGCTTCGAGCATCCGTTTGAGAAATTTGACGGGCTGATCCGCACCCATCCGCTTTTTGCGCTATGCGCGGCGATCTTTATGCTCTCGCTTGCGGGCATTCCGCCGTTTAGCGTGTTTTGGGGCAAGATGTATCTGCTAAGCGCGGCGGTCAATTCGGGCTACTTCGCCCTCGCCGTCATTATGGCGGTAAATAGCGCCCTCGCGCTGTATTACTACCTGCGCCTCATCGTGCGTATGTTTTTGCACGAGCCGCGAAAGGACGCGGAGCTTGACGGCTCGCTGAGCGCGGTCTCGGTGCAGATAAAATTTGCCGTCGTGCTAGCTAGCGTGGCATGCGTGCTGGCGCCGTTTTTAGTCAAATTCCTAACCGGCGCGGTAAATAATTTCGTCTTTTTAAGCGGGTATTGAGCTAAAATTTTAAGCGCGAGCTGAACCTATCGCGCTTTGCCAACAAGGAGAGATATGTTTTTGGGCGAGCTAAGTGCTGACGGCTACGGTTTTGCGCTGCTTGAGCCGCGCGATTTGAGTGAGTTTTTAAAGGAGCGAAAATGCAGAGCAAAAAAGCTTCTAAGCTACTGGGACGCGCACAAACAGCTGTTTTATGACGCCGTAAAGGGCGCTAAAGCTTTACCCTTCTACCCGCTTACGGTGCACAGCTATGAGATCTTCGTTTGCATTGACGAGGAGTTTGCGCCGTCTGCGGGCTACGAAGTAGCTTTCAAGCGCGATAGGCTGTATTTCGCCCCGCAAAGCGACTCCGCGATCCTAGCGAGCTTCGATGCTTTGCAGTATCGTTTCGATAAGCTAAAAAGCGGCGAACTCGAGCTAGGCTATGAGTGCCAAAGCGGCGCTGCGGGCAAGATACGAAAATTTAATTCCACGCTCAAGCTCGGCTTACAAAGCGGCACTTACGAGCTTTGCGTCGTTGGGCTAAAAAACAGCTCGCAGTACCCCGAGAAATACGGTTACGCCTTTATTTTCAGGCGCAATGCAGGCGCGGAAAATCAAAATTTCAGTAGGCTTGACAACGATAAATTTAGCTTTGATATTTGCGAAGGCGATTAAATTTAATCGAAATTCCGCGCCGCACGAGACCTTGGCGCGACCCGCAAAATTTTAAAGACGCGATTCAGCGCGGTAAATTAAATCTAAATTTTACTCCCTTGCTCCGTTGTTTTTTAGCAAACGCACAAATTTTGATAAATTTCGATTTCAAATCTTGCAGCGAAGGAGCTTTAAAATTTCACGCTCCAGCTCTTGCGGCGGTGCCGAAATTTTATCCGCGAACTGCGAGCGGTTGAAGGTGCGCTGGCGCTTTGCAAGCTGTACCGTGTGCAGGCTTACGAGCTGCTCGCACTGCGCCCGCGAGATCTGCCCGCGCAAAAGCTGCCCGCACTCCTTTAGTCCGATGCAGCCTAGCGCCCTGCACTCCGCACCGTAGCGGGCGAATAAAAACTCCGCCTCCTCTAAAAGCCCGCGCTCAAACATCGCTTTCGTGCGCGCCTCGATACGCTGCGCAAGCCACTGCTTAGGCGCGTCGATCTCAAAAATTTTAATATCCGAAATGACGGGCGGGGCGGTGTTTTCGCGCAGAAATTTACTTGGCGCCTCGCCGCAAAATTTATAGATGCTTAGCCATTTTTTTAAACGAAAACTGTCCGCCGCGCTAAGCTTTGCGGCAAATTCCGGATCGATCTGCTGCGCTAGAGCGTAAATTTCATCGTTTGAAATTTCGCTTTTAAAATCTGGAACCTTCGGCGCCAGCCCGCTTAGCATAGCTTTGAGATAAAACCCGCTACCCCCCGTGATTATCAAAGGCACGCCGCTACGCCCTGCAAAAGCCCGCGCGGCTGCGTATTCTTTGATAAACTCGCCGACGCTAAAGTACTCGTTTGGATAGATTAAATTTACGCCGAAGTGCCTGATCTCGCGCAGTTGCTCCTCGCTTGGCTTGGCGCTTGCGATGTCGATTTGCCGGTAAATGCAGAGCGAATCGAGGCTCAAAATCACGGCGTCCATTTCGCGCGCTATGCTTAGCGCAAGATCGCTTTTGCCGCTTGCGGTGGTGCCGATGATCGCGATCTGCGGGCTTGCGTGCGAGTTTTGATTTTGGCTCAAGGCGTTTCCTTTCGTAAATTTTTCGTTCAAATTATATCAAATTTAGAGCTATTCTTACTTTTTTTTGATACAATAGTGCCCAAAATAAGGGGCGAAATGGCTAAATTTAAAGAAATTTTATCCGACATCAACGAATTAATAGTTTTTAAACACTCGGTTTTCGCGCTACCGTTTATCTTTACGGCGATGATTACCGCGAGCAAGCTGCAAAGCGGCTCGGTGTGGTTCGGCTGGAAGTTGCTTTTTTTGGGAATTTTATGCGCGGTAAGCGCGAGAAGCTTCGCAATGGCGCTAAATCGCTACTTGGACGAGGACATCGACCGCACCAATCCGCGCTGTGCTTCACGTCCTAGCGTGGACGGACGGATCGGGCGCGGGAATTTGCTGCTTTTCATAATCGCGAACGCGGTAGTTTTCATAGCGGTTTCGGCGTTTATAAATCCTTTGGCGCTTAAGCTTTCAGTGCCGATTTTAGCGGCATTGGGCGGGTATTCGTATTTTAAGCGCTTTAGCGAGACCGCGCATTTGATGCTCGGCTTTTGCTTGGGACTTGCGCCGATTGCCGGAGCGATCGCCGTTAGCGGCACAATTCCGCTATGGTCGGCGCTGCTATGCCTCGGGGTAGTATTTTGGGTGGGCGGCTTTGATGTGCTGTATTCGCTTCAAGATATGGAATTTGACCGCACGGCAGGGCTTTACAGCATCCCTGCGCTTTACGGCAAGGAAGCGTCGATGTTTATCTCCAAAATTTTTCACGCCGTGGCGGTGCTTTTTTGGCTGTTGTTTTGCGCGGCGGCAAATTTAGGCTTTTTTGCCTATCTTGGCGTGGCTGCGTGCGCGACGATTTTGTACTTCGAGCATAGGATCGTGCGTAACGATTTTAGCAAGATCGATCGCGCGTTTTTTACGCTTAACGGCTACTTGGGCATTGCGTTTTTCGCTTTTATTTTTGTAAATTTATTTTAAGGAACCCCCTATGGATCTTAACACTATCATCATTTTAGGACTTTGCGTCGTTATATTTTTGATGTTTTTCGTCATATATTTTAAGGATAAGCAAGCGGATAAAAAATTCGAGCGATTTGATCAGGTATTGACCGATGCTATGCAGGAAAACTATCTGCTTAAAAAGAAGGTCGAGGAGCTAAAAGAGATGATCGATTCGGGCGGTAAAGTCGCTCCCAATATCGATATAAACGCGATTGCAGACGTAATCGACGAGACAATAGAGCAGAGACTAGATGTAGTGCCTACGATGATCGACGAGCGGGTAGAAAAGCAGATCAGACCGCTTCTGGATCAGCTTAAAGAGCTCATCGGCTCGGTAAGAAAATAGCCGGAGCAATATAAAAATAAAATTTTGCAAAATCGCTTTGTTTTTTATATAATCACCGCAAATTGATATTAAGGCAAAATATGCTAATTGATAAATTTGGACGAACGATCGATTATTTGCGCATTTCGGTTACGCAGCGGTGTAATTTCAGATGCAGATATTGCATGCCGAGCACGCCGTTTAACTGGGTGCCGCGAGAGAATATTTTAAGCTTTGAGGAGATGTTTTTATTCGTCAAGGTCGCGATCGACGGCGGCGTAAAAAAGATCCGTATAACCGGCGGCGAACCGCTGGTGCGAAAAGGGATCGAAGATTTTATAAAGATGATTGCGGATTATGCTCCGGACATCGATCTTGCGCTTACTACCAACGGATATTATCTCAAAAACTACGCGCGCGCCTTGAAAAACGCGGGGCTAAAACGCATCAATATGTCGCTTGACTCGCTGCGTCCGGAGCGGGCTAAATTTATAGCTCAGCGAGGCGTGCTTTATAACGTCTTAGAAGGCCTTGACGCCGCACTTGAAGCGGGACTAAAGGTCAAGCTAAATACCGTAGCGCTAAAGGGGATCAACGACGACGAGCTGATCTATTTGCTGGAATTTGCCCGCGAGAAGGATTGTCAGATCCGCTTCATAGAATTTATGGAAAATACCCATGCCGGCGATCTTACAGGCTTAAAATCAAACGAAATTTTAGATATTTTAAGGCGTAAATTTATCTTTACCGCTCTGCCGAAATCGCAAAGCTCGCCCGCGTCGCTTTATGCGCTTGGAGACGGCTACACCTTCGGCATCATTGATCCGCACAAGCACGATTTTTGTGAGAGCTGCAATCGCATCAGATTAAGTGCCGAGGGGCTTTTGATCCCATGTCTTTACTTCGAGGACGCGCTAAGTATCAAAAAGGCGGTCAAAGAGGGCGACATCGCTGCAGCCGCCGAAATTTTGGCTAAAATTTTAGCGAATAAGCCCGAAAAAAATCGCTGGCAAGCGGACGCTTCGAATGAAATTTCAAGCCGCGCATTTTACGAGACGGGCGGATGAGGCTTGTTGAGAGCTTTTTAAGTATCCAAGGCGAGGGCAAATATGCAGGCAGGCTCGCGTTTTTCTTTCGCTTTGCGGGCTGCAATCTGCGCTGTGAGGGCTTCGGCGGCGAGCGCATTTCGCCAAAGACCGGCGAGATCTTGCGCGGTTGCGATACGATCCGCGCGGTTTTTACAAACCACTTCGAGCATGAAGAAATTTTAAATTTAACGCAACTTTTGAATAAAATTCCAAATTTATCAGATCTGTCCTGTTTCGCACCCGCATGCTCTGCGCCGGGTTTTTGCGCCGCCGAGTCTTTTTCTAAAAGCGATACGTTAAATTCCACCGCCGCGCAAACATCTCCCCGTCCAAACGGTAACGCAGAAAAATCTTTAAATTTAACGAGCGAAAATTCTTTAAATTTCGCGGCGCAGAATTCTTTAAATTTAAAGCCGCAAAGCTCCGTCTCGCCGCAGAGCGCTAAGCTTTATCAAAAGCCGATCGTCGTTATCACCGGCGGCGAGCCGATGTTACATCACAAAGAGGCGCTATTTTACGAGTTCGTCTGCGAGCTGCTTGCGCGCGGACACGCGGTGCACTTCGAAACCAACGGTACGATTTTCGTGGATTTTGAAAAATTCCCCGCCTACAAAAGCTGCGTCTTTGCAGTCTCGCCTAAGCTTTCAAACTCCGCCGAGCCGCGCGAACGCAGGTTAAACTTCGCCGCGCTGCGAAGCTTAAAACAAAACGCAAAAGATAGCTTTTACAAGTTCATCATCTCGCCCGAGTTTGACGCGCAGCCCGAGATCAGAGAAATTTTATCGGCGTGCGAGAGCGAGGTTTATTGCATGCCGCGCGGCGCAGATCGCCGCGAGCTGGAAAGCGGCGCGCAATTTTGCGTGGATTTTTGCCTAAAAAACGGCTATAATTACTCCGATCGCCTGCACATTAGAATTTGGGGCGAGAAGGACGGGGTATGATAATCAGGAAATTATACGAATTTGAAAACGCTCACATCGTGCGCCTGTGCGGCTCGAAGCGGTGCCGCACGAGCATTCACGGCCACTCCTACAGATGCGAAATTTTGCTTAGCTCAAATTTTTTGGATGAAGCGGGGATGGTTTACGACTTTGGCTATATGAAGCTCGGTATCCGCGAGCTTATCGATAGTTTCGATCACGCCACGACGATCTACGCGCGCGATGATGCCAGCTATATCGCGGATCTTAAAAAACACAGCGCGCGCTGGGTGCAGATACCGCTAAATCCGAGCGCGGAGCAGTTTTGTAGAATTTTTTTCGTTCTAATTGACCGACTTTTGAGCCTAACTCAGATGCAAAACGGCGAGCGCGAAGTAAAGCTTCACAGCGTCATCGTGCACGAAACGACCACCGGCTATGCGCAGTGCTTCCGCGAGGACGCCTACAACGCGCAGATGGGCGAGATCGCGCTGGATGAGATAGAATTTTCGCCCGCTGTGCGCGAGGAGTGGAGGCAGCCGGAGCTTTGGCGAAAGCTTCTGTGCGGCGAAAAAATCATCTATCCAAAGGACTGCTGATGAGAAATTTCTTTAAATTTGACACGGGGTTTGTGCGCGTTTTTGCCGCGTGCGCGATCTTTGCCTGCGTGCTTGCTTTGAGCGGCTGCGACGATGAGAAAAAGAACGCCTTGCAAAAGCCGCCGGTAGATAGCGAGGTGCCGAAGGACGTACCTATTGCGCCTAGCGAGCCTAAAGTCGATATAAACGCCGATATGCCGCCGCTTCCGGTGACCGAATAGGACGGAGCGTTGAAAAATCGGCGGCTAAATTTGAAAATTTTTAAAATTTGCGTGGTTCGTATGCGGCGTATAAGCGCGATTTTAGCGTTCTTCTTACCCGTGCGATCTGCGCAGAAAAATTTTAAATTTTATAAAGCTCTAACTGTGAAATTTCATTCTTGGCGCAAGAAATACGGCGCGAAACCGGAGTTGAGAGAGCGCGCAGTAAATTTTGACGCAACAAATAGCCGCAGCCGCTTTGAAGAGTTTTTAAAATTTCAAAGGTGCGGAGCCGATCTGCTTTATCTCGCGCCGAAAAAATTTGCGCTGAAATTCGGTCGTTTCGGCTCTAGCCGCGCAAAATTTTATCCTGCAGATTTAACCTCCCGGCGGAAATAATGGATTATATGTATCAAAGCGCCCTGGGTTTTCATAAGTTTTTCGCGCTAGCTACGGCGATTTTAACGGTAATTTATCTGATCTTTACCCAGCTTAAAATAGACGCAGCGGCGGAATTTCGCCCTCGCGGCAAGGCTTTAAATTCTGCCGTCTCCGCACCGCAAGCTGAAAATTTAAAGCAAAAGAGCAGATCGGGGCTTAGATTTCTTAGGCGCATCAGGCTGTTTTTGCCGATCTATTATTCGTGCATCGCGGCGCTGATAATCAGCGGAAGCGTGATGTTACCGGTGCTGCGCTTCGATTTGAGCTTTAGAATTTATTTCATGGCGGCCGCAGCGCTAGCGATGATCATACTTAGCGCGGCGTCTTACAAGCGGCTAAAAATCGCGTATCTGAGCCAAAACTTTGCGCCGTATCAGCGCAAAATGCGGGTGATTTTGGGGCTAAGCTTAGCGATAATTTTGATAGCAAGTATTATTTGATGGTATATTTTTACGATAAGTTTGCAGGCGAACAGAGCCTAGTTTTGCAGAATGATCAGTTTTTGCACCTAAAGGCGAGGCGAGTAAGGGCGGGCGAGCGCATAGACGTGCGAAATCTAAAGGACGGGGCGAGTTATCTATATGAGATCGCCGAAATTTCGCGCAAAGGTGCGGCTTTAAATTTGGTTTTTAAAAGCTCGGTTTTTACGCTGAGCCACGATTTTCGCGTCGCTTGGGCGGTCGTCGAGAGCGCCGTGATCGAAAAGAGCCTGCCTGCGCTAAACGAGATGGGCGTCGGGCGGCTTGTTTTGGTCTATGCCGATCTGTCGCAGACAAACGTGCGGCTCGATCTGCAGAGGATGGAGCGGATTTTGATCAACTCGTCTCAACAATGCGGGCGAAATTCCATCATGCAGATCGAGGTTTTGAGCAGCTCTGACGAGCTAGCGCAAAGATATGAAAACGTAAGCCTGATCGATTTTGGCGGCAAGAACATCGATATTTTCGGCGACGACGAGATCGCGTTTGTTGGCCCGGAGGGCGGATTTTCGCCGCGCGAAAGGGAGAAATTTAAAAACGCCTATGCGCTTAATAGTCCATATATTTTGCGCTCAAACACCGCGCTGATCGCAACTTGCGCGAAGCTGATCTTTTAAGCGCTCGGCAAATTTTAAAATTTGAAAAGTCGTGCGCTTTAAATTTTGGAATTTAAAATTTGCTCTGCGCGATCCGCTATGTTTATCTGCGGCTTGACGCGCGACGCGTATTTGCCGCGGCACATCTTTACGCGCTGTATTGTGCACGCCGCGGTGAAATAAATTTTACCCGCAAGCGGGCTAAATTTTAAAATTTTCGCACCCAAAAAGCATGTTCAAAAAGAAAATCAGCGCTTTGCCGAGAGTTTTTAAAACCCTTTAAATTTGCTTTTTAGATAAAAAAGTTGTATAATCGCTGCCTTTTAAAATCATCAAAAAGGATCAAAAATGAAAAAAGATATCCATCCGAACTTTGTCGAAACGACCGTTACCTGCGCTTGCGGAAACACTTTTAAAACGCGCTCGAACAAGCCTGAAATCCGCGTCGACATCTGCTCCAAATGCCATCCGTTTTTCACCGGCAGCGAGAAGATCGTAGATAGCGCGGGCCGCGTCGAGAAATTTAAGCAAAAATACGGAATGAAATAGTTGCTATATCTCATTCCTACGCCGATAGGAAATCTAAGCGATATCTCGAGCCGCGCGCTTGAGGTATTGCAAAGCTGCGAAATCCTAATCTGCGAGGATACGAGGGTTTCAAAAAAACTTCTAAACTTATTATCCGATAAATTTCAAATTTCATTTAAAATTTCACAGTTTTACTCGCTGCACACGCACAACGAAGCGGAGTTTTTCGCGGGCTTTAATCCGTCGCTTCTGCGCGAAAAAGTTTGCGCATACGTAAGCGATGCGGGCATGCCCTGCATCAGCGATCCGGGAATTGCGCTCGTAAAATTTGCGCAACGAAGTAGCATAACCTACGAGGTGCTTAGCGGTGCAAACGCTCTGCTGCTCGCAGCCGCCGCAAGCGGACTGGTGGAGAAAGAATTTAGCTTTTTAGGCTTTTTGAACAATGACGGCGCGCAGCGTAAAGCTCAGATTCTAAATTTAATGCAAAGCCCCTATCCGTGCGTACTATATGAATCCCCAAAGCGTGTGGTAAAGCTAATAGAGCAGATCGCTGGGATCGATGCGCAGCGCAAAATTTTTGCGATTAAGGAAGCCACGAAAAAATTTGAAACCAAATTTTTCGGTAGCGCCGCAGAGCTCTTGCTGAAGCTAAAAAGTGCAAATTTAAACGGCGAATGGTGCGTCGTGATTGACGGCGCAGGCGAGAAAAGCTTTGAAAAAATCACGCAGGAAGATATTCTCTCGCTTGAGATCGCGCCGAAAATAAAAGCGAAACTGCTCTCAAAAATCAGCGGCGAACCCGCCAAAGAAATATATAAAAATTTGATACGCTAAGTCATATTTTAACCGTTTTTCGCTAAAATCTCAAAATGATTATTTACGGCAAGCAGCTGTTTTTGCACCTTTTAAACCGGCATCCGCGGAAATTTATCCGCATCATCCTTGCAAAGGAGTGCGAGAAAGAAATTTTTAAAAAGATCGCCGCGACCGGCGTAAAGATCGAGCGCGCCGATGCGAAAAAAGCTCAAGCCCTCGCTCGCGGCGGCAACCATCAAGGCTTTTTAGCCGAGGTGGAGGAGTTTAGCTTCGGCGATCTGGCTAGCGTCAAAGACGATAAATTTGTGCCGATCCTTTACGGGCTTACCGATGTCGGAAACATCGGCGCGATAATGCGTAGCGCCTATGCTTTGGGCGCGAACAGCGTGATCGTCGTCGCAAATAATCTAAATATGGCTGGCGTAGTGCGCGCAAGCTCGGGTGCGGCGTATGAGCTAAACGTCGTTAAGGTCTCGGACGGGCTTAGCGTGATAAACGAGCTTAAACAAAGCCGCTTTGAAATTTACGCCGCGAGTGCGGACGGGACGAACTTTAAGGAGTTAGAGCTCGGCGCGAAAAACGCACTCGTAATGGGGAACGAAGAAGAGGGGATACCTGGCAGGGCGCTTAAAAAATGCGACTGCGCGGTATCGATAAAGATGCGCGAAGGCTGGGACTCGCTTAACGTAAGCGCGGCATTTGCGATACTATGCGATGGAATTTTAAATGGAAGAAATAGAAGAGAAGTTAAATAATACGGACGAGCGGGCGGAACAAACCGAGAAGCCGGAGCAAACGCAGCAGCCAAAAAGCAGCGATCTAGATAAATTAAAATCTATGGATCTGATCGAGATAGCGCGCACGACGCGCATCGACGCGCAAAATTTAGAATACATCATAAATAAAGACTTCGAGAAACTAGCAAATTTTAATGTTAGGGGCTACATTAAAATTTTAGAGCGCGAGTTCGGGCTGGATCTATCGGACTGGCTTAGCGAGTTTGAGGTCGCGAAGGAGAGCTTTGCGCCGGTTAAAAAAGCTAAAGTCGAGCAGGTCTATGGTCAAAGGGTCAGCCCTAACAAAAGCGGCAGCTGGCTTTTATGGCTGCTTGCAATGGTATTAATCATAGGTGCAATCTTTTATTTCGGACTTTATAAAAGCTTCGGCGAATTTTTGGGTTCGCTTTTATGGGAACAAAACAAAACCACCTACTCGGACGCCCCGATCGTAAATAACACTCAAAAAAAGCTTGAAAATATCGGTATCGACGTCGTTTCGCACAACACTACAGATGAAAAATTCGCACTAAAATCGGATATCAATGCAGAAGCTGCTGCGGATGAAAATTTAAGCTCGCTAAACGCGCTGGATCGCTCTATCAGGATCGAGCGCGCGAGTGCCAAAACGGAGGAAAATTCCACCGACGAAAACGCCACGCAAAGCGCACCTGCGCCCAGCAAAGATATCGTGCTTAATCCGCGCGGCAAAATGTGGATCGGTATCATCGATCTAAAAAGTGGCAAGAAGCGCGAGATGGTCATCAATGCCCCTTACGTCGTCGCTTCACAAGGAGATGAGGAGCTGCTAATCTCTACCGGTCACGGGATGTTTGAGCTCGGTAAAGCCGATGGCAACGTAACTTTCAGCGAAAGAAACACTCAAAAATTCCACGTCAAAGATGGCAATATCACTAAAATTTCAGCCGATGAGTTTCTGCGTCTAAACAAGGGCAAAAAGTGGTAAAATCCTCGCTCTCGCGTGGCTCTTCGCTCGTAGGACTGCGCCGCCGCCGAGGATAGAATTTCGGCTCTCTGTGGCGAGTGCGACTTAAAATAAACTCACGAGCGTAAATTTAGAGGGTTTTGAACTATGCCGCCTTGGATAGAATTTTAAGCGGCGCAGGTAAAATTAGCGGTGCGATAAAATTTTAAGCGGTGCGGGCACTTGCGGTAGAGCGCTAAATTTAAGAGGCGCCGTCCATGGTGCCCTGCAAAACGGAGGTCTCGGTCGTTTCGATCGGATGTAAATTTAAATGTCGCGCAAAGTGTCGCGACGCGATAAATTTAAACGATCAACGCCTCCGCGCCCCCGCGGTTTTAAATTTT
This sequence comes from uncultured Campylobacter sp., assembly GCF_963518785.1. Classification (NCBI taxonomy): domain Bacteria; kingdom Pseudomonadati; phylum Campylobacterota; class Epsilonproteobacteria; order Campylobacterales; family Campylobacteraceae; genus Campylobacter; species uncultured Campylobacter sp. Next base: position 158,781 of record NZ_CAUQKJ010000005.1, on the reverse strand, counting down.
AGCGAGGCAAGGGTTTTAAACGCCTTAGCGATATAAAAGCGCCGCCGCATCGCTGCTAGGACTTGAAATTTTAGTCTCCGTGCGGTACGTGCAGATCGCGGCGTTTAAGGCGCGAAATATCAAATAGGGTTTGAAAATTACTTTAAGATAAGAGGTTTGAGATGTTTGACGAAATCCGTTTTTCAAAAATCGAGCGTTTGCCAAATTACGTTTTTGCCGAGGTTAACGCCATAAAAATGGCTGCACGCAGAGCCGGCGAGGATATAATCGATTTTTCGATGGGCAATCCCGACGGCAGGACGCCGCAGCATATAATCGACAAGCTTTGCGAAAGCGCGCAAAAGGACAAGACGCACGGTTACTCCGTAAGCCAGGGCATCTACAAGCTGCGACTTGCGTGCGCGAATTGGTATAAGCGGAAATACGGCGTGATCTTGGATCCGGAAAGCGAGATCGTCGCCGTGATGGGCTCTAAAGAGGGCTTCGTGCATCTAACTAGCGCGATCGTAAATCCGGGCGATGTCGCAGTGGTGCCCGATCCTGCGTATCCGATCCATACCCAAGCCTTCATCATCGCGGGCGGCAACGTCGTTAAAATCCCGCTTGCTTATGATGAAAATTTAAATTTTAATGAGAATAAATTTTTCATCGATCTGCAAAAAACCTTCGACGAGAGTATTCCGCGCCCAAAATACGTCGTCGTAAATTTCCCGCATAACCCTACCACCGTCGTCGTGCAAAAGAGCTTCTACGAGCGGCTCGTGGCGATGGCGCGGCAGGAGCGGTTTTATATCATCAGCGATATCGCTTACGCGGAGATCGCTTTTGACGATTACAAAACGCCGTCGATCTTTGAGGTTCAGGGCGCAAAGGACGTCGCAGTCGAGGCGTACACGCTCTCTAAAAGCTACAATATGGCGGGCTGGCGCGTGGGTTTTGTTAGCGGTAATAAAAAGCTCGTCGCCGCGCTTAAAAAGATCAAATCTTGGTTTGATTACGGTATGTTTACGCCGATACAAGTAGCCGCCACGATCGCGCTGGACGGGCCGCAAGAGTGCGTAGAGGAGATCCGCGCGAGCTATGAGAAGCGTAGGAATTTTTTGATTGACGCTTTTGCGGACGCGGGCTGGCAGATCGCTAAACCTAGCGCGTCGATGTTTGCGTGGGCGAAATTGCCGCCCGCGGCGGCTCATCTAAGAAGTATGGAGTTTTCCAAACAGCTTCTTACCAAGGCGCGCGTCGCCGTAAGCCCGGGCGTTGGCTTTGGCGCGGCGGGAGACGATTATGTACGGATCGCCTTTATCGAAAACGAAAACAGGACCCGCCAGGCTGCTAGAAATATAAAAAAATATTTGAAAGAGATCTGATGAAAGTAGCGATTTTAGGCGTCGGTACCGTAGGTAGTGAAGTTGCAAATATTTTGATCAAAAACAAAGATATCATTCTTGCGCGCGCGGGCGTTAGCATAGAGCCCATAATAGGACTCGTGCGCGATACGAGTAAAAAGCGCGATGTGCAAATTCCGCTTAGCAGCGACGCGCAAAGTATCATCGAGCGCGACGACATCGACGTTTTTGTAGAGCTTATGGGCGGGGTAGAAAAGCCCTATGAGATCGTAAGCGAAATTTTAAAGCGTAAAAAGGCGGTCGTTACCGCAAATAAGGCACTTTTGGCTTATCATCGCTACAAGCTCCAGGCTTTGGCGGGCGATACGCCTTTTGGCTTTGAGGCGAGCGTAGCGGGCGGGATTCCGATCATCAAAACCCTGCGCGAGGGACTAAGCGCCAACCGTATCGAAAAAATAATCGGCATCATAAACGGCACGAGCAACTTCATCCTTACGAATATGATGCAAAAAAATGAGAAATTTGAGGACGCGCTAAAGCGAGCTCAAGAGCTCGGATACGCCGAAGCCGATCCTAGCTTTGATATCGGCGGATTTGACGCGGCACATAAGCTCTTGATCTTAGCTAGCATCGCATACGGCGTGCACGGCGACCCGGAGGATATCCTAATCGAGGGGATCGAGGAGATCACGCAGGAGGATATATATTTCGCGCGCGAATTTGACTTCATAATCAAGCTGCTTGCGGTAGCCAAGCGCGCATGCAATAATAAAGTCGAGCTGCGCGTCCATCCCGCGCTCATTTCAAAGGATCAAATGCTCTCAAAAGTAGACGGCGTTATGAACGGCGTGAGCATCTACGGAGACTGTGTGGGCGAGAGTATGTATTACGGCCCTGGCGCCGGCGGAAGCGCTACGGCAAGTGCTGTTATAAGCGATCTCATCGACATTGCGCGCGATAATAAAAATCCGATGCTGGGATATAAAATTTTGCCGAGCGAAAATTTTATGCAAATTCTGCCGAGCGAGCAGATCCGCACGAAGTATTATTTCAGGCTGCGCGTGCGCGACGAGAAGGGCGTGCTCGCGAAGCTTACGAATATTATGAGCTTAAACGATCTTTCGATCGACAGCTTTTTGCAAAAGCCTAAGCTCAAAACGGACGAGGAAGTGACGCTGTTTTTCACGACGCATACGTGCTGTGAGAAGGACATAAAGCGCGCCATAAGCGTGATCGGCGGCGAAAATTTTATTACGCAAAAGCCTTTTATGATCAGGATCGAAAGCTAGCTTGGGCTTAAAAGAATACATTTTCGGCTTTGCCTGCGAGGACCGTGCGTCGGAATTTTTACGCGGCGAAGGATTTGAAATTTTAAAGCGAAATTTCCGCTGCCGCTTCGGCGAGATCGATATAATCGCGCGTAAGGGCGGGATTTTGCACTTTGTAGAAGTAAAAGCTACGAGCGGCGATTATGACGCCGCAGAGCGTGTGACGGGCGCCAAGATGGCTAAAATTTTAAAGGCGGCGGAATTTTATCTGATGAGCTGCGATACGGACGAGCCGTGGCAGATCGACGTCGTGGAAGTTTATCCAAAGCAGATAAAATTTATCGCCAACATATCTTTTTAAATTAGAATTTTTATTATTTATTTAAGATAATAAACTATAATCCGCGGAATTTTAACACAAGGAGAACATTATGGGAAAGTATATAGAGCTTACTTCGGAGAATTTCGACGTTATTAAAGAGGGTGTCGCGCTAGTCGATTTCTGGGCGCCTTGGTGCGGACCGTGCCGTATGATCGCCCCGATCATCGAGGAGCTTGCGAACGATTACGAGGGCAAGGCTAAAATTTGCAAAGTAAATACCGACGAAGCGCAGGATCTTGCGGTGCAGTTCGGCGTCCGCTCGATCCCTACGATACTATTTTTCAAAGACGGCGAGCTAAAAGCTCAGCTCATCGGCGCGCAATCCAAGCAGATCATAGCCGACAAGCTAAACTCGCTTCTGTAAATTTTAAAAGGGCGGCTTTCGCCCTTTTCTTCTTCCACTCATCGTTTTATTAATTAAACTCGTAAATTTAACGCTCTCGGTTTTACTTAATAAAATAATTAAGGAGAAAAAATGTTAGATTTAGCAATTATCGGCGGCGGCCCTGCGGGGTTAGCGGCGGGGCTTTATGCTACAAGAGGCGGTTTAAAGGACGTCGTGATGTTTGAGATGGGGATGCCCGGCGGGCAGATCACCTCAAGCTCCGAGATGGAAAACTACCCGGGCGTCGCTGCGGTGACCGACGGGATGAGCTTTATGGCGCCTTGGCAGGAGCAGTGCTTCCGCTTTGGCTTAAAGCATGAGATGGTGCGCGTGCTGCGCGTTTTAAAAGACGGCGATGGAAATTTTACGATCTATCTCGAGGGCGATCAAACACGACGCGCGCGTGCCGTTATCGTAGCTACGGGCTCTACTCCGCGCCGCGCGGGGATAGAGGGCGAGGATGAGTTTTTCGGTCGCGGCGTCAGTACCTGCGCGACCTGCGACGGATTTTTTTATAAGGGCAAAGAGGTTGCCGTCCTCGGCGGCGGCGACACGGCGTTAGAGGAGTCGCTGTATCTAGCTAAAATTTGCTCTAAAGTCTATCTGATTCACCGTCGCGATGAGTTTCGCGCCGCGCCTTCTACCGTGCAAAAGGTGCGCGAAAGTGAAAATATCGAGCTCATCACAAACGCGCTCGTAGAGCAGATCAAGGGCGATGCAAGCGGCGTAACTGGCGTCGTAGTCAAGGATAAAACAAGCGGCGCTGCGCGCGAGCTGCAGCTGCCGGGGATCTTCGTATTCGTGGGGCTTGACGTGCGAAATGAGGTGCTAAAAGACGAAAGTGGCAAGTTCATCTGCGACGTCACGCCGGGCGGGCAGGTCGCGGTAAATTTAAAGATGCAAACAAGCGTACACGGGTTATTTGCGGCGGGCGATATGAGACAAGATGCGCCTAAACAGGTCGTTTGCGCGGCAGGCGACGGTGCAGTTGCCGCACTTAGCGCGATCGCGTATCTGCAAGGACACGATAAATAAACCTATCTTCGGCGTAAAATTTCACGCCGCGGCAGGCAAAACTGCTTCCGCCGCGCTTTAAATTTAAAACTTCACATAAAATTTTGAATGAAATTTCGATATAAAAAAGCGGCTAAATTTTAAAATTTCATAAAATTTAGCCGCAAAATAATGCTATCGTCTTTTGCGGAAACGCTTCCGAGCCGAAACGTCTTTTAAAAATTCAGATAAAATTTTATTGTCTTTCGTAGAAAGTTGCAAGGGCGTCTTCCGCCGTTTTTCTATTATTAAATGCCGATCTTATCTTAATAACATCATCAATTATATCTTTAGTCACTATAAATTTATCCGATAAACTTACGCTCTTATCGGCATTCACGATAAAATTTAATTCGATCGCAGCCTGTGGCGGCAGCTCTGCTGCCCTTCCAAGCTGTAGCCTTATTTGGCTAGGCGTTAGCTGCGAATAATAAGCGACGTCTTCTAATGAATCAATAATATTACTCATATAAATCGCAGAAGTTTTTGGTTCACCATCCTTTAGTATTTCATCTTTTAATTTATCGTCGCAATCAACTGGCTTTTTTTGAAATGAGTAATCTATTTTGCCTCTGTCTTTGAGCTCCTCTTGAAATTTCGTCTCATTTATTTTGCAATGTTCATTTGCCAATTTAAGTAAACGCTGTTGTTTATCATCAGATTTATCTTTATAGAAAAGCACGGCACCTCTTAAAGACGTGTTTAGCATAGCCTCTTTATATTTTTTGTTAAAGGCATCTACATCGACCTTTACTTTCTCCATATCCACGTCGCAGACCATCTTAACCGTCTTTAATCCGCCGTTTTCCTCTTTACTCCACGTGATATTTTTGCAGATTTTTGAACCCTCGATCGCCGTACCAATATTCATCGATTTGAAATCCGGCAGGGTGTAGTTTTTGACAAGTCCTACATCGTCATCGCCGCATCCTGCAAAAATAAATGCCGCAAGCGCAGCGCCTAATGCGTATTTCATACTCGCTCCTTCAAGAAAAGTTAACGAGCAATGCTACCCATCTCTACTTAATAACTGATAAATTTAGAGCTGAAATTTGAGATAAATTCGCGAAGTACGTGGCTAAAAGTGTGAAAGATAAAATTTAAAGATGGAATTTTTAAAAGAATTCGGCGAGAGAGGGAGGGAATCGAACCCCCCGGAAAACGGTCAACCGCCCTCCTATCGGATTTGAAGTCCGCAGACGCCACCAGGTCGCCATCCTCTCCAAATGCAGGAATTATAGCGAGATAAAATTTATTTAGCTTTAAAGAGGCTAAATTTTAAGCCTTTTCGGCTCATTATTAGCGACGGCAGGATTATGAGCGCGCCCAAAAGCAGCAGGCTCATCACCAGACATATTAACATCCCGAAGTAGATCGTAGGCCAGAAATTACTCATCATCATCACGCTAAAGCCCAAAATGATCGCAAACGACGTATAATACATCGCGTATCCGATACTTGCGTGGCTTGCGCGGATTGCCGCAGCCTCGTCGCCGCTACGCGCAAACTCCCGTTTGTAGCGGTAGATGTAGTGGATGACGTCGTCCACGCCGATACCGATGCTAATCGCCGCTATCGTGATACTCATGATATCCAGCGGAATGCCCGCAACGCCCATGATGCCGAAGCAGGCGCAAAGCGGGATTAAATTTACGACGATCGCGATAAGCGCGTATGAAAACGAGCGAAAGATGATCACAAAAAGCACGAAAAGCACGAGCACGGTGATACCCAGGGTGTCTATCTGCGAGCTCATCAGGCTTTGAAGCATATTGTTGTAAAGCACCATTATACCGCTGATCTGCGCGCTTGCCTGCTCACCTTCGAGCAAAGAATTTAGCCCGCTTTGCAGATCTTTTAGGAATTTTGCTCTGCGTAAGCGCGGATCGCTGTCTATTGTGCGGACGCTAAAATGCGCCTCGTTCGCTTCGATATTTACAAAAGGTGAAAGCACCATTTCGCGGTAGTTTGCGGGCATTTCAGAGTAGATTAGAGCAAGGCTTAGATCATCCAGATCGCGCCCCTGATTAATCTGCTTGCCGAGCTTTAAAAGCGATGCGAGCGAGCTTACGTTGCCGATAAACTCGTGTCCCGTGACGTTTTTGTCTTTCAAAAAATCATCTATTTTGCTGATGATACGCATCTTTTCGGAGGTGAACCAATACTGCGGCTTGTTTTCGTTGGCGGCGTATTCGGCTTCGAAATCGCCAAAATCGTCGCTCGCGGCGGAATTCTGCTCTAAATTTACGGTGCCGCTTAGTTGCGCTGCCGCAGCGGAGCTTTGCTCGGTAAAATTTTGATCATTTAAATTTTGCGCCGCGGCAACGGAACTTTGAGGTATGGAATTTCCTGCAATAGAATTTTGGACCGCGGCGGTAGAATTCTGCGCGATAGAATTTTGCTGAGTAGAATTTGCCGCAAAATTTCGTCCTACGGGATTGGAATTTTCGCCGCTCTTAGAATTTACGCTGCCGCTTGCGGAATTTTCGCTCTCGCCAGCAGAATCCGCGCCGCCTGCACTTTTAAATTTAACGACGATATCAAGCGGGATCGTTCCGCCCAGATTGGTATCGATGACCTCCATACCTGCGCGGATGTCGGTGCTTTTTTTGAAGTAGCCGATGAAGCTATTTTCGACGCGCAGCTGCGAGATACCGTATAGCCCAAAGATCACCGCTGCAGCACACACGCCGTAGACCACGCCTCTGCTACGCAGCGCTGTTTCAGCGCACCAAAGCGTAAATTTAAAGTGTTGCTCGAAGCTGCGATTATTGTGCGTACGCGGCAGAAGCGACATAACCGCGCCGAATACTCCAAATGCCGTAACTAGCGAGATACTGATGCCTACGCTCATCATAATTCCCAGAGAAATTACGGGTTTTATGTCGCAAAAAATTAGCGACATAAAACCGATAACGGTCGTAAAGATTGCGAAAAAGCAGGGCATTGCGCGCTCGCGTAGCACCGCATAAACGAGCTGACGCTGCGAAAAGGTGTGAAAGCGCGCGCTAAACTCGCGGTATGCGACGATTAGGTGGATACAGACCGAAACCGTGATGATGAGCTGAAGCGCTATGAAATTTGAGCTAATCACCGTGACCTCAAAGCTCAAAAAGCCGAATAATCCCGCTGCGAGCACGACCGAGTACGCGCAGATGATAAGCGGCAGCAGGATAAATTTCGCCTGTCTAAAAAAGAGCCAAAAGCAAGCTAGCAGAAGCACCAAGGCGCCGAGTCCGTAGGTCACCAGATCCGAGCGGACGTAGCCCACCATATCGTCGGCGATCATATTCAGCCCGCCTAGAAACAATCGGTCGCCCGCAAATTCCTTCTCAAAGCCCGCGATCAGCGCGCGCAAAGCCATAATATCGCGATGATCCTTTTCGCGTAGTTCGTCGCGGTAGGATTTAAAATTTTGCTCCGCAACTTTAAGCGCGTCTTTAAGCTGTGAAATTTGAGCCCCCGAGCGGTTGCCCTCGTGCTCCGCTTGCTCTAGAGCGTTTTTGGCTCCGTCTCTTAGGCGCAAAAGCTCCTCGTAGCGGGTTTGTGATTTTAAATTTATTAAAATTGCAGTAGTGTGAAAATCGGCGCTTACTAAATTTGATGCGTAAAAGGGGCTTGTGGCAAACTCGCGCCTAGCCGCGGTTAAATTTACGTCTGCATCGGTAAGAGTGGGTATGTGCTTAAGCAGCTCGCTCATGCCGCCACCTTTGTTTAGCAAAAGCGGCACATTCGTGATGTCCGTGACGCTAGCGACGAAATCCAGCTTGGAAAAAGCCGCATCTATCTGCTCTATTTTGTGGATCGTCTCGGGCGCTAAAAGATCGCCCGCGGGAGTGTATGCAAGCACCAAGAAATTCGGCGTTTCGTAGCGTTTGGATACTTCGCGCCAAATTTGAAGGTCTTTGTCATTATCTAGTAGAAGCGTCTGGCTCGAAGCGTCGATCTCGAGCTTTGTGGAGTAATATCCGAAAAAGAGCGCCAGCGCCGTAAACAGCGCAAGCGTGATTTTCGGAAACGCGACGATTAGGCGAAAAATTTTTTTCAAATACCGCTCTTTTAGGCGTGCCGCTATTCGCCGCTATTGATGACGGTGGAATTTAGCCGCTTTATGAGCTCGTCAAAGCCCAAGCTTTGCGTTACGTCGCCTAGCTGCGAGCGATAGGTTTGGATTAGGCTAACGCCCACGATATCGACATCGTAGATGCGCCAATCAGAGCCGTTAGGATAAAATTTAAAATCGATGTCGTAGTTTTTCTGTTCGCCGATGACCTGCGTTTTTAGCACGCGGCGCTTATCGCTCGGGCTTTGTTTGCTTAGCACCTTCATATCCTGATCGGTATAAAGCGAAAGCTTTTCGATAAAGGAGCGCTTTAGATGCGCCTCGAAAGCTTTATTAAATTCCGCGATCTGCGCGGGGCTAAGGCTCGCGTAATGCTTCGCAAGTGAGAGCTTTGCCATCATCTTATAATCAAAATAGCCGTCAAAAAGCGCAAAAATTTTCGCAGGCTTTGCGTCTTTGGGCGCGCTGCTTCGCATAATGCCTACGGCCTCGGCGACCTTCTGGCTCATCACCGGCTCGATATCCGCATCGCTAATAGCGTGCGCCGAAATCAAAAGCGCTCCGCAAAGCGCTAGAACTTTTAAAATTTTCATTTTCATTCCTTTATTAATTTCTCGCGATTTTGCTCGTAAGCATCGCGTAAAAATGGATATAGATCCACCGCATCTTTGGTCATTTTTTCATAAAATTTCGGATCGCGCGAGTAGTCATTAAATATTCTAAATCCATTGACGGAGTTTCGAACGGTGCCATCTTTAATATAATTTATCGGGTTTGAAAAATAATCTCCGACAAGTCCCGCTGTATCGCGTAGATTGCTTTGTCCTAAGATCGGCCAGACGATGTGAGGACCTGCCGGCACGCCCCAATATCCGAGCGTTTGCCCGAAATCCTCGTCGTGGCGCGAAATCCCGTAGTATTTGCCTGCCATATCGTTAAGTCCGCCGAAGCCGACGGTCGAATTGATCAAAAACCGCTTCGTCTCGTCCCAAGAATTTTCAAATTTACCCTGCAATAGGTTGTTTACGAGCCTCATCGGATATAAAATATTATAGAAAAAATTTGAAAACGCGCCCTGGATCGGATCGGGCATTACATAGTCGTAACCGCTGGCTACGGGGGTTAGTATATATGAGTAAAATACGTCGTTGAAGCTCGTCATAACGCGGTTATAGCCGCTAAGCGGATCGAAAACCTCACGCTTGGCGAACTCCTCATCAAAACCATCCGTATCGCTAGGCGCTACGTCTTGCTTTTGCGAGCAACCGCAAAGTGCCAATGCTGCAGCTAAGAATAGAATTTTTATAAATTTCAAATGCGACCCTTCTTTATAAATCAAAGTGGCGATTTTACAAATTTAAAGAAATTTTGTCAATAAGGGTAAAATTTCGTATAGAATTTTCCTCTTTATATCGCAGAATAAAGCCCGTAGCTCTTTAAGAAATATATCAGAGGATATATTATAAAATCACGCGAAAGTAAATAAGAAAGGATGAAAATGGATGCAAAATTTGCTTTGGAATTCCTGCTTGGCAACAAAGCATCGCTTTTAGCCAAGCACATTAAGCTGCTTAAGGCCGTAGATGAGACTAAAAGTATTACAAAGGCCGCAGAGATCGTAGGAGTGTCGTATAAAAACGGCTGGGACGCGCTAAATTTAATCAACAACGCGAGCAAAAAACCCCTCATCGTCCGCACTCAAGGCACAAAGAAAAATAGCGGCTCCGAGCTTACCCCTTACGCTCACAAGCTGATTCGCGCTTATGATGCTATCAGCCACGCGGGCGAGACGTTTTTGAGTGAAATTTTAAAGCTTGACGAGATTACAGAAGAGAGCCTTTTAAGCTTAGAGAAGATCGGTATGAAGCTTTCTGCGCGAAATCAGCTAAGCGTTGAAATTACGGATGTTCAAACGGGCGCTGTAAATTCTCAAATCACGGCTAAACTTGCAGGTGGCGAAATTTTATGCGCGACGGTAACCGTAGAGAGCGAAAAAAATTTAGGGCTAAAGGTGGGCAAGGATGTGCTGTTTTTATTCAAGGCTCCAAGTGTCATCATCGCTAAAGGAGTCTCGGAGAAGCTAAAACTTAGTACGGCGAATCAAATCAAGGGCACGATTAGCGAGGTCAAAATCGGCGCGGTAAACGCAGAGATCTGTCTAGGCACAAGCTCGCATCAAAACATCACCGCGATCATCACGCGAGAATCTGCCACCGCGATGGCTCTAGGAGTAGGAGATGAAGTAACGGCGATCATCGAGCCTAGCGAGATCATTATTGGCGCGTAATAGGGTGAAATTGGGTGCGCAAAATTTTAAAATTTAAGGCGTAAATTTAAAATTTTAGATACAATTCAATTCTCGGTGAGAGCCGAAACGAAAGGCATAAAATGAAGTTGAAAGCAGTGCTTTTAGGAATTTTAACCGCAGGCGCGCTAAGCGCAGGCGAGGTCAGCGTCGCAGCCGCTGCGAACACGACGTATGCGTTTGACGAGATCAAGGCGGAATTTGTCAAGCTGCATCCGCAAACTACGCTAAATGTGAGCTTGGGTGCGAGCGGTGCGCTTAGCACGCAGATCAAAAACGGCGCTCCGTTTGATGTTTTTATGGCGGCTGATATGAAATTTGCAGACGATATGTATAAAGAGGGCTTTGCGACGGCGCCTGCCAAAACTTACGCCAAAGGCAAAGTGGCGATGTTTAGCGTGCGCGGTGTAGATCTTAGCAAGGGGCTTGAAGCTTTAAAAGACCCTAGCGTTAAAACGATTTCCATAGCAAATCCAAAGACCGCTCCTTACGGCACCGCAAGCGTACAGGCTTTCCAAAAAGTGGGAGTTTACGACGAGATCAAAGGCAAAATCGTAGAAGCAAAATCGATCGGCGAGGCTCTTTCGCAAGCGCTTAAAGCGTCCGACATTGGTTTTATCGCAGCTAGCGCGATGTATGCGCCTAAGATGGCGAAAGACGGCTGCAACGATAAGCCTTGCAAGCAGGGCGAAAATTTCGTTTTGGTCGACACCAAGCTCTACGAGCCAATAGCTCAAGGCATGGTTGTGCTAAACCGCGCCAAAGACAATGCCGAAGCCAAGGCATTTTATGATTTTATCCTAAGCGATAAGGGCAGGGCGATCTTTGCTAAATACGGATACGAGTTTTAATGATTAGAGCGAGAATCAACGAAATTTTACAAAAAGACGGCATCCATTCTGTAGGATTCATCGCGGGCGGTATCAAGCTACGTGGCGTATTTCTGCAGCTAAGTAGCGAGCTTAAGGTGGGTAGCGAAGTTTACGTGGGCTTTAAAAGCACCGATGTGCTTTTATCTCGCGAAGCCCTAAGTGGTGTATCTAGCGAAAATGAAATTCACGGCAAGATTACGAGCTTAAGCTTGGGTGAAATTCTATGCACGCTCAGGTTTGAAGGCAAGATAAGCTTTGATGTGCTCATTAGCGCGCATTGCGCGCAGGAGCTTGCTTTACGCGAGGGCGACGAGGTTTTCGCATACATTAGCGCCACTGCGATATATATAGAAAAATATGATAACGATTGATTGTAAGAAAAAAATCAGTGATGATTTCTCGATTGATGCTCGCTTAGAGATTAACAAAGGCTCGTTTGTGTGCCTATATGGGCGCAGCGGCAGCGGTAAGACTACACTGCTGCGCATTTTAGCGGGATTTTTGCGCGCAGATAGCGGTAGCATAAAAGACGGCGATCGCGTGCTACAAGAAGGCAATGAATTCTTAAGTGCGGGCAAGCGCAGGATCGGCTTTTTGTTTCAAGACTACGCACTTTTTGAGAATATGAGCGTGACAGGCAATCTGCTTTTTGCCAGAAACGATCCGCAAAAAGCTGCGATGCTGCTTGAAATTTTAGAGCTTAGCGAGTTTGCAAAATCTGGTGTCGAGGGTCTTAGCGGCGGACAGAAGCAGCGCGTAGCACTTGCTCGCGCACTGATGCAAGAGCCTGAAATTTTGCTACTTGACGAGCCGCTTTCGGCGCTTGATTTTACGATGCGCGAAAAAATCCAAGAGTATTTGCTAAAGATCCACGAGCAGTTTCATCAGACCGTGATTTTGGTAAGCCACGATGTGAGTGAGATTTATAGGCTTTGTAAGCGGGTTTATGAGATGAAGGACGGCAGGATCGTCCGCATCGGTACGCCGGAGGAAATTTTCCTTAAAACTAGCGGCTCACAGAAGTTTTCTTTCGCGGGCAAGATTGTCGATTTGCAAGCACGCGACGGGGTCAAAGTGGCTGTCGTAGCGATCGGCAGCCAGCTGTGCGAAGTGGTGCTAAGCAATGCAGAAGCCGATGGCTTGCAAGTAGGCGATGAGGTCAAAGCGGGTGCCAAAGCCTTTAATATCACTCTGCGTAAAATTTAAACTTGCAGACAGGCTTTTAGGTGCGCCTAAGTAGGAAACTTCAACTAGATTAGAGATTTAAATACAGGCTTTTATGGAATTTAGACGAGGGATTTTGCGAAATTTTAGCTAGATTTGCCCGCAAAATACGGTGAGATTTTAAAATTTCATTCGCATCGCGCTTAGATTTTCATGAAACACAAAATTTAAACGCAGGCTAGAGTAAAATGCAATGCAAGACTAGATAGCGTGGGGAAAGTAAGCTTAAATTTTAGATTTTGCGCAGACAGGTGCCGTTAAATTCCTTCTTTGAATTTATTAATTGGCGTGGTGGGTTTATTTTTAAATTTAGCGACTTTTAGCTTACTTTTTTGGCAGGAGTTGCGCGAATTCTATCATGCGATTTTGGTAAAAATTTAATGTGAAGCTTCGCGCAAACTTAAAATTTTCAGATTTAGAATTTTACCTGGATTTTGTGGCTTTGAAATTTTAAAAGCTCTAACGGCTTGAAGCTTGCGTGCTAAACTCGCTTAATAAGAGCTGCGGCAAAATTTCATTAACCGGGTCTTTTGGGTTTATGCGAAATTTTAAAATTTTGTTTTGTCAGGCTCAATCAAATTTCACTAGGTCGTTCGGAAGGTGCCGTTTAGCCTATCTTTCGTGAAATTTGCGCTCAGATAAATCCTGCCCGCTCAAGTTTTAAAGCTAAGCTAAGCTTTTTGAAATTTAGCTCAGCAAAATTCGTGACCTTAAAAATTTGCCAGCTTAGTAGAGTTTAAATGCCTGACGGAATTTGCACGCTTGAAGGAATTTATTAGCCAAGCACTTTTATAAATTCCGCTCGCTTTAGCTTGCACGAAATTTTCAAAATTTCATTTTGCAAAGCCTTATGACTATGAGGTTTGCGCAAATTCTATCTAGCCTTGCCTCTAAATTTTAAAGTAGGGCTAGGCTTTTAAGATTTTATAGTTTGGGCCCAGTGGCTCGGCTCGGAGGATAAATGTTTGAAATTCTAAAGGGGCTCGATTACACGCCGTTTCTCGTTTCATTAAAGCTTGCCAGCTTGACGACGCTCGCGTTGTTTATCATCTGCGTGCCGCTCGCATTTTTTATGGCGAGAAAAAATTTCCGCGGCAAAAGCGTGATCGAATCGATCATCTCGCTTCCGCTCGTGCTGCCACCTTCGGTGCTAGGCTTTTACCTACTCGTTTTTTTATCGCCGTATTCGGTGCCGGGGGAGTTTTTCGACAAACACTTCGGGCTTAGGCTCGTATTTAATTTCAGCGGGCTCGTGATTGCTAGCTGTATCTACTCGCTACCGTTTATGTTTTCGCCACTGGTTTCGGGCTTTCGTTCGCTTCCGCGTTCGCTTTTTTGGGCGTGCGACTCGCTTGGCAAGGGCTATTTTTCCAAGCTTTTTCGCGTCGCGTTGCCCGCGATACGCCACTCCCTGCTTAGCGCTTTAGTGATCTGCTTTGCGCATACGATGGGCGAGTTTGGCGTCGTGCTGATGATCGGCGGCAGCGTGAGCGAGCAGACCAAGGTCGCTTCCATCGCGATCTACGAGGCGACAGAGATGCTGGATTTTGCGCAGGCTCACGCGTATTCGGCGCTGATGATACTCTTTAGCTTTGCGGTACTTTTGATTATGCATTTTTTGGGCGCAAAGGGCGCGAAAATACAAGCTTAAATCGGCTTTAAAACGAAATTTGCTAAAATCCCGCAAAATTTGGAATTTGGCATGAAAAACAAAAAAGACTTCGTTACCGAAAGATTTAACGCCGCCTTGATTCTAGGCGCTGCACTACTTACGCTTGTAGTAGTTTGCGAGATTAGCTTTTTGCGTACTAGGATCGCTACGCAGCTTGATTTGCGGACTCGCACGGCGATTACTTTACTTAAAAATACCGACGAGTCGCTTTTTAGCGAGCTTGAAATTTTAAAAGAAAATATCCTTTCTTTGGACGCAAGGCATGAGGCTGCGCAAAGCGAGCTTTATGCGGATTTGATCCGTAATGTCGTAAAATCTTCTCATAGATTTGACGCTATTTTTTATCTGCGCGCCCGCGGCGCTAAGCAGGAAAGCTTGGCGCATTTTTCATCGGATGCGCGTATTTCGGATCTTGGCGAGATACGGCTTGCGGATATCGCAAGCGAGCTAAAAAAGGATGAATGGGTATCGCGCTATATGATGATGGATGGGGCGTGGCGGTATTTTTTAATCAAGCGCGTAAACGCTGATTCATATCTGCTAGGCTTTGCCAACACCGCTAGGCCGATTGCCAGGCTCTCTTCGCTGGGAGATATTTTGGTCTTTAATGCCGAAGGTAAATTCTTTAACGCTTCTGGCAGCGTAACCGATATATTAGGGCAGGATTTTGATTTTTCGCGCCTAGGCGAAGTGGTAAGCTTCGAAGACGAATCTGGGCTAGGCTTTGCATATCTTGCGAAATTTGGGGATAATTTCGTAATGGCTAGCGAACGAGCCGGCTATTTTTTGGGCGCGGACGATTTTATCGTCGTAGCGCTAGCGGCGGCTATTTTAGCTTATTTAATCCTTCTAATTTCAAATTTTACGTTTTTAAAAAAGCGCGTTTTTATTCCGCTTGCGGCAGTTCAAAACGCGCTGCGCCAAGGGGATTACCACTCCAAAATTCGCGATATAGAAGCGCTAAATCCGCTAAGCTCCGTCTTAGAAATTTCTAAATCCATAGACGAGGTCTTGAAGTCTAATTTGCGCCACGGAGATTTTAGCCTCAGCTTTAAAGATGCGCTAAAATATAGCTCCCTTTCGGTACTTAGCATCGATAACGTAGCAGGCACGATCGAAAGCGCTAGCAACGGCGCACGCGAGCTTTACGGCGATGACGTCGTAGGACGGAATATATTCGCGCTGCAAGCAGGCTCGTTTTATGATCACGCCTATCAAACCCAGCGCGCAAACTATGTCAAAGAAAACTATGTAGTAACCCGCCAAGAAACCAAAAATGGCGTCAAAGACCTTTATGTTAAAAAATCTTATATCCGCGACGGAAGTAAAATTTCAACCCTTTTTGTGGTACTGGATGCGTCAAAATATCGCAGATTTTACGATGAAACTAAGCAAAAATATGAGTATTTAAATCACGCGCCTATCGTTACGCTCGTGTTTGACTACACTTCGGGCAAGATCGTAGATGCTAGTAAAAATATAAAAGAGCTTTGGGGTTACGAAGCGGCGCAGTTTTTAAGCGGCGAGATAAGGCTATGGGATTTGCTGGATGAAAAGGATGCGAATGAGGCTAAAAATGAAA
This sequence comes from uncultured Campylobacter sp., assembly GCF_963518785.1. Classification (NCBI taxonomy): domain Bacteria; kingdom Pseudomonadati; phylum Campylobacterota; class Epsilonproteobacteria; order Campylobacterales; family Campylobacteraceae; genus Campylobacter; species uncultured Campylobacter sp. The sequence goes on along the minus strand of NZ_CAUQKJ010000005.1, from coordinate 142,629 downwards.
TTTTAAATCGCTTAGCCGATATGCCCGCAGAAGAGCTAAGCTTTTCTCAAAGCTATAAAATTCGCCATAATGACAATATCCGCTATAGCTACGAAGTGAGCATCTACGTCAAAAAGTCCGCCGCCAGGGCTGCGTTTTATTTTCAAAATATCGATGACGATGTTAAGGCGATCCGCGGCTTGCAGGAGGATTTGGACTTTTACCGCACGGTAATCGAGACTAGAAATTTTTGCACCTGCTTAATCGATCTTGATGCGCAGACGCTGTCGTTTGATAAAAATTACTTTAAAATTTTAAAATATCGCGGCAAAAGGCTAAATACTGCGATGAGCTTTGGGGAGTTTAGTTATGAAATTTACTTCGCGGATTTAGAGAATTTCAATAAAATGATCCGCGAATGTACCGCCGGGCTTAGGAGCGATTTTAGCTGCGAATTCCGTCTGCGAAACGCCGCTAATGCCTATACTTGGATCAGTATGCAAGGCTACGTCACCGAAAAGCACGGCTCTCGCTCTCGCCTTGTAAAAACTACGCTCGAAGATATTAGCTCGCGCAAGCAGACGGAGCTGGAGTTAAATTTAAACGCCAACGTCTTTTCGCGCTCGCTAGAGGCGATTTTAATCACAGATGAGAGCGGTCGAGTACTGCGCGCTAATAACGCCTTTTACGAAATCACCGGCTATAGCGAAAGCCAAACCATCGGCAAAATTCCAAATTTCTTCGCTCCTACGGAGGGCGGAGCAGACGTGATGGAGAGGATTAGAAAAAATCTCGTCGGCAAACAGACCTCTTACAAAGATGAAATTTACGGACTAAAAAGAGGTGGTGGCACCTTTCCTGCGCTATTTACGGCAATTGCGATAAAGGATGATTTTTCGCTTACTTCAAATTTCATCTTGATGTTTACCGAAATTTCGCAGATCAAGCAAAAAGAGAGCGAGCTAGCTAAGATCGCCCATCACGACGCGCTTACCGGGCTTCCAAATAGAGTGTATTTTATGAAGGCTGCGCAGAGATTTACCGCAAACTCGGGCGAAAATTCCAAGCTTATGGCGGTGCTTTTCATCGATTTCGACGGCTTTAAGGCGATCAATGACACCTACGGGCACGAGGTCGGCGATATGTTTTTACAAGCGATCTCAAAAGCGATGAGCGGGCTGTTGCGCAAGGGCGATATCTTGGCGCGCCTAGGCGGCGATGAGTTCGGCGCGATAATCGGCGATCTGCAAAGCAAGGATGCCGCGCATGTGCTATTAGATCGCCTACTTGGAATTTCAAAGATGAAATTTAATCTTAAAGGCAACGAAATTAGCGCAAGCATCAGCGTTGGCGCAGCATTTTACGACGGCAGCGAAAAGATCGATTTTTCAGGACTTTTATCGCGCGCGGATAGGGCGATGTATCGCGCTAAAACGAGCGGCAAAAACCGCTACTGCATCTTTGAGCGCGCCGAAGCAGACGAACCTAGCGAGGAAGGGATTGCTGCGGCGATCGAAGAGGGGGAGTTTTTCGTGCTCTATCAGCCGATCATTAGCGGCGCGCAGATTTACGGATATGAGCTGCTTTTACGCTGGGATCGCGGAAAGCGCGGAATTCTTGCCCCGCAGGATTTTGCGCAGATATTAAGCGAGCCGCGATTTGAGTTGCCAATCTCAAAATTTGCGTTTTCAAAGATGATGGAATTTAACGCTCAAACTGGCGCAAACTGCTCGATAAATGTAAGTTTAGCCGTGCTTACAAACGACGAATTTTACGATTTCGTAGCTCACAGCTTGCGAGACAGGGCTAATGCAAAAGGCGAGTTGATGTTTGAGATAACCGATTTTAGCGAGCAAAATTTTAAGGAATTCGCCCCTGCGCGTGGGCGTTATGCGGATCTTGGGATTAAATTTGCTCTTAATAGCGCAAATAAAAATAATATCCCATTCTTGAATGCCCAGCCTTTCGATGTCGTTAAAATCGACCGCGAGCTCTGCCTGGACATAGGCAAGAAAAAAAATGCTATCCGAACGATGGTGGAGATCACGGGCAAGCTAAAGCGGGAGTTTGGATTCGCTCTCGGTGCTCAAGGGGTCGAAAACGCGCTATCGCTGCGGCTTTTAAACAATTTGAAATTTAACTATCTTCAGGGAAATTTTATCGCAAAAGCGCTTGATCGCAAAGAGATAGACGCTTTCATCGCGCGCTTTAAAGACACGCCGAAGCTCGCGGCTATCGGCAAGGACGAGTTTATCGGCTTTTTAAACGCGCTTGATTATAAAGAGCTTGCTTTAAGCTTCGTTTCGCGCGCCGATGCGGGCGATCTGAGCCCTGGAGAGTTCGAAGGCTTTAGAGCAAAATTCGGCGAAATTTTAAACAAAACTCAAAGCGCCGGCAGCGAAAAATTTGCGCTAACTACAGAAATACGTAAGCAAATTTTAGATATTCTTTCGCTTGATTATCGCGCTTTGGCAAGCTTCATTCAGAGCTTTAAAACGCGGCTAAATCAGTTCATAAGCGATTTGGAGGCAGCATGATAGATAGCGTTAGCGCCGATTTCGATCACGAGATACCTAACGGCTCGAGGCTTTATTTCGGAAAGAGCGCGCAGCTCAAGCGCAAGCTGGAAAATAAAGCGAGCGAAATCCTCGATAAAAACGACTTTAGCGAAATTTTAACGCCATATTTTTCATATCATCAGCACCTAAGCGTCGCGCCGCAAAAGCTTCTTAAGCTCTCCGATCCCACAAACCACGAGCTCGCGCTTCGCGCAGATAGCACCGTGGATGTCGTGCGTATCGTGCGCAAGCGGCTGAAAGACGATAAGCTAAGGCGGCTATTTTATGTCCAGCCTACTTTTAAATACCCAAGCGACGAGTTTTATCAGATCGGCGCGGAGCTGATCGGGGAGAAAAACCTGCCCCTTGCGATTAAAATCGCGCAGGAATTTTTTAAAGAATTTGATCTTATGCCCGCGCTTCAGCTAAGTAATATCGAGATTCCGAAAAAAATTTGCGAAATTTTAAACCTGCCGCTTGAAATTTTTGAAAAGGGCAAGATTGAGACGCTGCTTGAGCAAAATTTGCCCTGGCTGGACGCTACGGCTCGCGCCACGTCGCTAAAGGACGTGCGGGCTCTGCGCGCGCAGGCACCTGAAGAGCTCGTGCCTTGCCTAGATGAAATTTTAAGCCTGGGCGTGGATTACGAGCGCATCTGCGTTTCGCTACTGTATTACTCTAAAATGCGCTATTATGACGCGCTATTTTTTAGATTTTTAGACGCGGGCGCGGTGTATTGTAACGGCGGAAATTACGAGATTGACGGGCTAAAATCCAGCGGCTTTGCGCTGCTAGTGGATGCTTTGATAGAAAAAATTATGCAAAAGGATGAGAAATGAGTAAAGTTGACGTAGTCATCGGCGCCCAGTGGGGCGATGAGGGCAAGGGCAAGATCGTAGATATGATAAGCGCGAATTACGATTTCGTATGTCGCAGCAGCGGCGGGCACAACGCGGGCCACACCATCGTCATAAATGGCGAGAAATTTGCGCTGCATCTGGTGCCTAGCGGCGTGCTTCATAAAAATATCATCAACATCATCGGAAACGGCGTCGTCATCAACCCCGACGTGCTGATTACCGAGATGGCGCAGTTTGAAAATTTAAAGGGCAGATTTTTCATAAGCGAGAAGGCGTTTTTAAATTTACAGCACCACTCACTGATCGATCAGACGCGCGAAAAGAGCAAGGGCGAGCTTGCGATCGGCACCACCGGCAAGGGCATAGGACCTGCGTATGCCGATAAGATCGCGCGCACGGGGCACCGCGTAGCGGAGCTTTTGGAGCCCGAAAGACTCGCCGAGGCGCTATCGCGCGATTTTGCTTCGCATGAGAGCGTTTTTGAAAAAGCGGGGGTTAAAATTCCTAGCAAGCTTGAAATTTATGACGAGTTAAAGCGCTATAAAAGCGCGCTCGAGCCATACATCGCCGATACCACGCACATGTTGTGGAAGGCGCTTGATTACGACAAACGCGTGCTCGTAGAGGGGGCGCAAGGAAGCCTGCTTGATATCGATCACGGCACCTATCCTTACGTCACAAGCTCGACGACTATCGCGGGCGGGGCTTGCAGCGGGCTCGGGCTCGCGCCGAAAAACATCGGCACGGTGATGGGAATTTTAAAAGCCTACACCACCCGCGTGGGCAACGGCGCGTTTCCTACCGAGGATAAAGGCCCGCAGGGCGAGGCGATGCGCGAGATCGGCAAAGAGTACGGCACCACAACGGGTAGGGCGCGTCGCTGCGGTTGGTTCGACGGAGTGGCTACGAAATACGCCGTGCGCCTTAGCGGCATCGATAAGCTCGCGCTTATGAAACTTGACGTCTTAGACGGCTTTGAGAGCATTAAAATTTGCCGCGCATATCGCTACAAGGGTGAGGAGATCGATTATTTTCCGATCGATTTGGAAGCAGCCGAGCCGGTTTATGAGCAGATGCCGGGCTGGGATAGCGTCAAGGGAATTTCAAAATTTGAGGATCTGCCGCAAAACGCGCAAAATTATATCCGCAAAATAGAGGAGCTAAGCGGCGCGAAGGTGGGCTTCATCTCCACCAGTCCCGAAAGAAGCGACACGATAATTTTATAAACCCGGTGAAATTTTAAAATTTCACCCGTTGCGGGCGGCGCGACCGCTCGTAGAACTGAATTTAAAGGAACGATCATGCGAATACGACTACCACACGTGCCATATATCGCGCATAAAATAGCGCTGGATCTGCTAAACTCTGGCTGCGTTACGCTTAGTGCAGGCATAGAGCCCGTCGCCAAGGAAGCGGACGAGATCATAAGGGCCGATCTACAAAAAGAAAGAGCGATAGACGAGCGCGCAAACGAGCTGATAGATGAGCGCATAAGCGAGCTAGATGAGATGAGCGTGAATAAAAAAGATATGTTTTGGCTCATCAAACGCCACATCGCAAACGACGAGAATTTCGAGCTAAATTTCGAGGATCGCTACGGCACCATATCGCATAAAATTTTAGAAACCGTTTGGAAGAAAAATTTGATCGATTACAAAGTTTCGGAAAACAGGCTAAAGACGATAATTTATAACGCGATCGACGAATATCTTAAAAATTATCAAAAGATTGAGGATGCGGTCTACGAAAAGATCGATGGCTACAAGCAAAAACTGATCCCGGGTACCGAAGAATACGAGCTTGTGTTTGAAAAGCTCTACGAAGAGGAGCTAAGAAAACGAGGCATGTTATAATGAACGCGTATATCTACATAGAAAACGGCATCTACCTGCAAGCCAAGGCGTTCGGCAAGGGCGGTAGCGCATTCGGCGAGCTCGTGTTTAACACCTCGGCCACCGGCTACGAGGAGATCATCTCCGATCCTAGCTACGCGGGGCAGTTTATTATTTTCACTATGCCTGAAATCGGTATCGTAGGCATCAACGAAAACGACAAGGAAAGCTCCAAAATCCACGCCAGCGGAATTTTCGTAAGAAATTTTAACAACGAGCCTTCAAATTTTCGCTCGCAGATGAGCCTAGAAGATTATTTTCTGCAAAACGGAAAATTCGGCGTTTACGACATCGACACTAGATTTTTAACCAAAATGCTGCGCGATCAGGGCAGTCTGCGCGCCTTCGTCTCTACCGAGATCAGTGATAAGGCGGCTCTTAAAAAGGCGCTTAGCGAGTCTGCGCGCATAGAGGAGATCAACTACGTAAGCATCGTAAGCACGAAGGCGCCGTATAAGCACACCTCCGGTCGCTGGGACGCCGCGCACGGAAGCTGCGTTCAGCCCGCAAGCTGCGGCAAAAAGATAGCCGTGATCGATTACGGCGTCAAGCGAAACATCCTAAACGAGCTTTGCGATCTAGGGCTCGGCGTCGAGGTTTTTCCGCACGACGTTACGGCAGAGAGCCTGATTGCTAAATTTAAAGGGGGGCAGATCGACGGCGTGTTTTTATCAAACGGCCCTGGCGAGCCTCGCATGCTTAAAGAGGAGATCGCGCAGATCAAAAAGATGGTCGAAGCGCGCGTGCCGATTTTTGGAATTTGCCTGGGTCATCAGCTGCTAAGCAACGCGATGGGATATGAGACCTACAAGCTGAAATTCGGCCAGCACGGCGCAAACCACCCCGTGCAAAACCTGCGCACCAAATCGATCGAGATCACCGCGCAAAACCACAACTACAACGTCCCAGAAACGATAGCGCAGATCTGCGAGATCACGCACCGAAATCTTTTCGACGGCACGATCGAGGGGGTGCGCTACAAAGACTATCCTGTATTTTCGGTGCAGCACCACCCCGAAGCCAGCGCGGGGCCTACCGAGAGTAAGTATATCTTCAAAGAATTTCTTGAAATTTTATGATTTTTGAAATTTTGTCTGCATGAAATTTTACCGCGGTCGTGCGGTAAAATTTTAAATTTACGACAAGCTTTAAATTTTAATGCGGTCTTTGCGTCGTAAATTTAAAGCTCGTCGCAGCCTGGATAATTGCAGGCTAGAGCAGCGTGTAAAGCGCACTTTTGCAGACTGAGGATTGCCGCGGTGATTTTGAGCTAAGCGGTTTTTTGGATGAAACGAATCTGTGCTAGTCGCGATTTTAAATTTAAACTGGCTGCGCGCCGCATGCTTTTTATTCGTGTGATTTCGTGTCCGTATAACTTCTAAGCTCGCAGCTAAATTTCATGCGTTTTAAATTTAAAAATTGGGCTTGGTGCGCTTAGCTCTTTCAAAATAGATCCTGCGGTACATTTCGCGCAGTCTTAAGCCGTTTAAATTTAGAAGTCGTCTTGTTGCCGTCAAAAGTTGCGCTAGTAAGCTGCCCTGTCGCCCGTAAAATTTTATCTAACTTTGCCCGCTCGTTAAAGCCTTATTGATGCGGTTTTGCCAGCTATGCCTAGTTTTTTGATAAACTATACCTGCCCTTCAAACCTTATCGGCGCCGTTTCATTTCCCTCTAAAAGCCATTTGCCTAAAATAAAATTCTGCCCCGCCGCGTAGTGAAATTTTACCTGCGCCAGCTTTGAAATTTTACTTTCAGCCGTTATTAAATCTCTTTCGCACCGATAAATTTAATTCGCGTCACTTTAAATTTCTACTCCATTCCTAGGCTGCGGTTTTTACTTACGCTTGTTTTTTTAATCCCGCCCATATTTGCACCTAAAATAAGAGTTGTGTTACTTTATGAAATTAAATTTTTAACTTAACATTATTTTAAGCTCAATAAAAGAGAAAATTTGAAAGAATTTCGTTTGAAATTTCGCCTTGAGGGGTCTGCTATGAGCTGCGCTTTAAAAGAGCTGGACGTCTTGCTAGTCGAGGATGATACTAAATTGCTAGCCTCGCTGCATAAGGCGTTTGAGGGTATTTTTAACAACGTTTACAATGCCCAAAACGGGCTTGAAGGTGTAAAAAAATTCAAAAAATTTAGTCCCAATCTCGTCATTACCGACATTCTAATGCCGATCGAGGATGGGCTTGAGATGATACGCCAGATTAAGCAGATCTTTCCGCATGCTCCTATCGTGGTGCTTAGTGGCTTCAGTAGGAAGGAGCAGCTAAAAGGCGTTATGGAGATTGGCGTCGAGCGGTATTACTTTAAGCCGGTAGATATCGCCGCATTTGTGCTAGAGATAAGTGCACTGATGAAGTCTAAGCTGGACTCTGTGCGAGTCGTAAATATGGGCGCAGACTACGTATTTGACGGGCTTCGTCGTATTTTACTGAAGGATGGCGAGCAGATCGTGCTTACTAAAAAGGAGCTTTCTTTTGTTTCGCTGCTAGCCAGTCGCGTGGGCGAGCTGGTGCTTTACGAGGAGATCAAGCGTTATGTTTGGACTGAAGGAGCCGTGAGTGATACGGCGCTTCGCACCTTCGTCAAGCGTATCCGCGATAAAGTGGGGGGCGAAATCATAAAAAACGTCCCGAGCCTGGGATACAAGATCGATCTTGAGCCCGCTTAAATTTGATCGCGTTTTTGCCGCTTTGTAATTTACGGAATCCACTCGTAAAATTTTGCGTCGAAATATGCCGCGATATAATGTGTAGCGAGGCATATTTCCGCGCTCAAAGCGCCGCAAATTAAAATTTTACGCTCATCCAACTTACTAAATTTGACTTGATAAAATTTAGCCTCTCAAGCTTTTCAAAAACTTCTTTGCTTAAAAGCCCAAACTAAAAATTTCTTGCTAAAATATCGCAAAATTCCGCGTTCTGCGAATCGCTCATAAAGGATTTGTTTTGAAAAATTTGCCCTCTAAAAATCTCTTTGTCTACACTAGCTCGCGTGCGCTACGCGCGGCGCTGCAAAGCGAGAGCGGCGGCGTGTTGGCGCCTAGGATTACGTTGGCGGAATTCTACGAAAAGGCGCTTTTTGTGCCGGATCTTGTCGCTTGCGGCGAGATAGATCGCGCGCTTTTTATGAAACAAGCGGTAAACGAGAGCAAGCGCGCAGGCGAGAGGCTTAAATTCCCTAGCGAGCTTTACGAGTTTATGCGCAACCGCGAGTATCTTTTCGGCTTTTTCAAGGAGCTTGCGACGGAGCGCGTGAGTATCGATGCGCTCGATCTTAGCGACACCTACGCGTGGTACGCCGAGCATTTTGAAATTCTGCGAGAGCTAGCGGGGGCGTATGCAAGGATTTTGCGCGAGCATGGATTTTACGATGAGATCACGCTGCCCGCGCTTTATGAGCTAAACGAGTCCTATCTGCGCGGATTTGAGCGGATAGAAATCAACATCGACGGCAATCCTAGCGCATTTGAGTTTGAGGTTTTTAAGCGCGCTGCAGAGCTTAGCGAGGTCGTACTGAGCTTTAGAGCCACGACTTTAAATTCCAAGCCTGTGCGCGCGGTGGAGGAGCTTTGTGGCATAAGTCTAGAGCCAGGTTTTGCCTACCGCGTAAATCTTAGTACGGGTGAAATTTTAAGCCGCGAGCCGCTAAGCGTGGGCGGAGCGGTTGTGTGTAGAGGCTTTGAGCTGCGAAGCTTGCAGGCTAGCTACGTTTTTGAAAAAATTTCATCCTTCGTACGCGCGGGCATCGCTCCGGAGCGCATCGCGGTGATTTTGCCCGACGAGAGCTTTGCCGGCACGCTGCGAATTTACGACGAGCGCATCGCAAGGGCTCGCAGCTCGCACCGCATGCTAAATTTCGCGATGGGCGAGAAGCTTAAAGATAGCCTATTTTACGTAACGCTAGAGAAAATTTCACAATGCTTAAAAGAAGCGCGCACGCCAAAATTTGGCGTAGATTACCGCGCATTCAAAAGTTCGGACGGAGAATTTTTGGATACGGAAGATTCTGCGGTACAGCAAAATTTAGCGCTAGGGAATTTCGTTTCTGAGAATTCTGTTTCGCAAAATTTAGCACAGCAAAATTCCGCGTTTGATTGCGAAATTTTTTCAAATTCTAAAGCGGATTTAAATTTTATATCTGCGCGAGAGCTTGAAAATACGGAAAATTTTGAAATTCTGCGCGAAATTTCGGCGGAACGCACGAATAGCGCGGGAGAACAAAGCTTTTCTTTGGATTTTACGGAGTTTCAAGAGCCTTTGGAGTGTGCGCAGCAGCGCGATTATTCGGCTCGTGCAAAACAGCAAGAGCTTTTAAAGCAGCAAAAGAGCCTACGATACTCTATGCAACTGGAGCATATAGAGCTTGAGGAAGAAGATGGGCATTCAAAAAGCCCTAAGCAGCGCGATCGCTTTAGGTGCTCTAAAATGCGCGAGGGCGCAGATGAGTATCCGCAGCGCCCAAACCCGCAGGAGCTTGATCTGTTTTTTGCGAGTGTGGGCGTGGATGAGGCGCTTTTTGGCGAGTTTGCGCGCGATTTTGCAAAGCAAGTAAGCTTCGAGCATTTTGCGGCACTAATTACCAAGCTCGCCTGTTTACCCAAAATTAGCGATGCGCTGCTGCAAGAAAAGCTAAAAGAGCCGCTATATCTAATTAAAATTTTGCTTCGAAAATTTAAGGACGAAAACCTAAGCTTGGGCAATCTGATCGATCTTTTTTTGTTAGAAATTTCGCGCATTAAGCTTGATGATGTTCGTGGCGGAAAGGTCACGGTAATGGGGCTTTTAGAGAGCCGCGGACTGCAATTTGACGGCGTGATAATCCCCGATTTTAACGATGATCTGGTGCCAAAGCGCAGTAGCGGAGAGATGTTTTTAAACTCCGCTTTGCGCGCTAGAGCAGGGCTTATCAGCCACGCAGACCGTGAAAATTTACAAAGATTTTACTACGACGGCTTGCTAAGAGGCGCTAAAAAAAGCGCGATTTGCTATCTGCAAAGCGTCGAGAAACTGCCTTCGCGGTTTTTGAAAAGCTTTGAAGTGCGACAAGACGTGGAATTTTCGCAGGAGGATTATTTGCGGCTTTTTGGGCGAGAGGAATTTAAGCCCGCCTTATGCGGACAAGAAGATCCCGTGGCTCGCCATGATTTTTTTGCCGAGGAGCTGTCGTTTTCGCGGCTGGATACGTTTTTAGAATGCAAGAGGAAGTATTATTACCGCTACGTTTTCGGACTGAGGGAAGGGCTAAAATTTGGCGAGGATAATGCGCTTTTGGGTAAAATTTTACATACGAGTTTTCAGCGTTTATATGAGCGAACGGGGATGAAATTTAGCATGGAAAAATTCCGCTCTATTTATTCGCAGCTCGCGCGAGAAGCGGGTATCGCGCGCTTTGATGCGGAGCTTGAGCTAAAATCGGTAGAAAAGCTAGCTAGGCTTTTGGAAGGGCACGAGCAAATTTGGAGCTTTAGCGGTAGTGAAGTATCGCTAAAAGGCGAGCTTGACGGGGTGCGGCTGAGCGGGCGGATCGACCGCATCGACGAAGATAAGGTAGGGCGGAAGTTCATCATCGATTACAAACGTGGTTCAGCTAAAAAACATATGGAAAAATTCCAGCTTACGTTTTATCGCGCGCTTTTAGCCCAGGAGTGCGAATGCGCCTATCTGTCGCTAAAAGACTGCGCGTTTGCAACTCCTGGCGACAAAACGCCTAGCTTAGAAAATCTGCGCGAGACGCTAAGCTCTATCGGCAAGGAATTTGCAAGCGAGGTCGCTTTTACGCGCACGGAGGCGGTGCAAAGCTGTGAATATTGCGATTATAAAATCATTTGCAAGGGGCAGATCGATGGCAAAATTTGAAAATTATCTGGCGCTTGAAGCAAGCGCAGGCAGCGGCAAGACCTTCAATCTCGCAGTAAGGTTCATCGAGCTGGTGCTAAAAGGCGAGCCGATCAATGAAATTTTAGCTCTTACTTTTACCAAAAAAGCCGCTGCTGAGATGAAAATGCGTATCGTGGAGAAATTTCAAAATTTGCTGCTTTTGCAGGATGGCTCGCTAAAGCCTAGCGCCGAGCTGGAGCAAATTTGTGCTGATTTAGGGCTAAGCGCGGATGAGGTTTTGGCAGCGCAACAGCGCCTACTGCCTAAATTTTTAAGCGAGAGCCTAAACGTCTTTACCTTTGATGCGTTTTTTGCAAAAGCTCTGCGCTCGTTTGCGTTAAACAGCGGCATTGATCCAAGCTTTGAAAACGATGAAGGGATTTTGGGTGTGCAGCAGGCGGCGTTTTTAGGCGCGATTTGTAAAAACGAAGCGCTATTAAGAGAGGTCGTGGACTACGTAAGTGACTCAGGAATGACAAAGGGCGAGTTTTTAAATAGCTTACAAAGCATTTGGAGAGGCGATATAAGCATAAATCCGCCCACGCTTCCCGCAAGCTCCGCGCTAGCAGAGATAAATGAAATTTTATCCCACTTGCAAAAAGCGGCGAGAGATGCGGGCGTAAGCGCGGGAGCCGTAAATGGGCTAAGCCCTGTTAGTGATCTTTCAAAATTATCCTCTGGTTTCATTCTTTCGGCTCTTGCCAACGGTAGTTTTGATTATTCGCGCTCGCAGCTTAAAAAAATTTCGCATCTTGACGGCGAGCTAGCAAGGCTAAAAGACGCCATAGCTCGCGAAATAGCGTGGATGGATGCGACATATGCGGCTAAGCTGGCAGGACTAATTAAAATTTATGCCGAAGCGCTTAAATCGGTGCAGCGCAAAAGCGGCAAGCTCACATTCGGCGATGTCACCGCAGCCGTGCACTCGCTGCTAAATCCAAGCGCAGAGGCGTTGCAGGGCAACCGCGAGCTTTTGTATTTCAGGCTCGATTCTAAAATCACGCATATTTTAATCGACGAATTCCAAGATACCGACATTTGCCAGTATGAAATCATGCTGCCGCTAATCTCTGAGGCGCTTTCTGGCAAAGGGGCGGAAGAGCGCTGCGGTAGCTTTTTTTACGTAGGCGATAAAAAACAGAGCATATATAAATTTCGCGGCGCAGAGAGAAAAATTTTTGATATTTTGCGCGAGCAGTTTAGTCAAATCAAAACGCAGAGTCTGCCGCGCAATTATCGCAGCTTAAAACTCATCGTAAAATTTGTAAATGAGATCTTGCGCGATAAATTTGCGTCTTATGAAGATCAAATCGCGGCAAATAAGCTAGATAGCGATCTGCCCGCTTCGGTGCTGCAAAAAATCAAGGATTATCCTCTTTCTCATCCGCAAATGCCGCTATTTGAGGTACAAAGCGACGATTACGGCTACGTAGCGGCATTTTCATACGACGACGTGCTAAAGGGGGCTGCGGAGCAAGCGCGCAGACTTGTTGAGGAGTGCGATGTAAGAGCTGATGATATAGCGATTTTGTGCTGGAAAAACGAGCATGTAAGCGCGCTAAAAGAGATGCTATCGGAATTTTGCGAGGTTTGCAGCGGCTCAAATAAGGCTCTGCGTTGCAGCGAGCAGGTAAATGCCGTAATTCAATACGCGAAATTTTGCGTAGGTGGTGATGAAATTTATCTGCGAAACGCCGAAGCGATTTTAGGGAGGCGGCTTAAAAAAATAGTGGTCGATCTGCATAAAAACGCGCAAAAAACGGCAGAATTTATAGCTAGCTCGCTGAAATTAAATTTTGTCGATCCGGATCTACTGCTATTTTTTGAGACGCTGGCAAAATTTAATAGTTTTAGCGAGTATCTGTTTGCAAACGACGAAACGGAGGTATTTGCCAAGGAACAAAGCGGCATTAAAATTATGACCGTGCATAAGTCCAAGGGGCTTCAGTTCCCACACGTAATCGTTTGCGACCGCATCGGAGGAAAAGACCGGGGCGAGAGCTCAAAGCTCGCGACGGACTATGATTTTGCCACGCATAAGTGGAGGATTTTTTATAAATTTGCGAGCAGAAAGAGCCTGGATGCGGAATTTGCAGCATTAATGGACGAAAACGATCGCTCTGCACACGAAGAGGATATAAACAAGCTCTACGTGGCATTTACACGCGCCGAACGCTCGCTCATCATCGTAAAACGCTCCGAGTCAAAAATAGATCAATACAATTATAGCTTTTTTTCGCCTTACGCCAAAAAGACCAAGGGCGCGGGCGTCGTGGAGTGGCTGGATATCCCGGATTTTCAATACGGCTACGTAATCCCAAGCTCCGTAAAATCAGAAGAGCAGCCGCCGCGCAAAAAGATCGCGCTCGTAGCGGGCGAGCCTCAAGGCGCGCAAGAAAAAGCAAGCGGCGGCGAAGCGGAGGCGCTAAGCGCGATATATTTCGGCGAGGCGCTGCACTATGCTCTGGAGATGAGCGAAGGCTTTGCGGCGGATGAAATTTTACGAGGAGTGAGCCTTGCAAGAGGCCGCTACGCTAAATTTTTAAATGACGCGGATTTTGAAAATATCGCGGCGCGGGCGCTAGGACTAAGCAAAAACGAGGAATTTTTGGCTCTGATAAGAGGCGCTCAAGCTTATAAAGAGATGCCGATCAAAAGCGCGGAGGGTGATCTTTTGCGCGTGGATCTGGCGTGCTTTAGGCAGGATGAAATTTTGCTTTTTGATTACAAAAGCTCCGAAAAATACCTCGCGCAAAACAAAGCTCAAGTGGAGCGATATAAAAGCGTGATCCGCGAGTTTTATCTGCATGCGCGAGTGCGCGCCTTTGTGCTGGTTCTCGAGGCTGCGGGCGCTAAGCTGATCGAAGTAAATGAGGAGGGATAAAATTTTAAAGCTTAGATGAAATTTGAGCGCAGATAGATTAAAGATAGCTTAAATTAAGTTATACGTAAGGATATTTCTATATAATCACAGCTCAAATTTTAATAAGGCGGAAACCATGACAGAAATTACAAAGCCTAGCGAAGTTAAGCGCGACTGGGTCGTTATCGACGCGACCGACAAAAGATTCGGTAGGATGCTTACCGAAGTTGCGGTATTGCTACGCGGCAAACACAAACCAAGCTACACTCCAAACGTGGATTGCGGAGATTACGTCGTTATCATCAACGCTTCAAAAGCCGTATTTACCGGCAATAACAAGGGCGACGACAAGCTTTATCACAGCTACTCGGGCTATTTCGGAAGCGTAAAGAGCGTGAAATTTCAAGACCTGCTTAAAAACAATCCCGCAAAGCTTTACAGACTTGCGGTTCGCGGTATGCTTCCTAAGACGAAGCTCGGCAAGGCGATGATCAAAAAGCTATTCGTATATGAAGGCGGCGAGCACCCTCATACTGCGCAAACAACTAAAAAAGGAAAATAATCATGGCGACAATTTATGCAACCGGAAAGAGAAAAACTGCCGTAGCTAAGGTTTGGGTAAAACCTGGAAGCGGCAAGATAGTAGTAAACGGCATGGACCTAAACACCTGGCTAGGCGGTCACGAAGCGATCAAGCTAAGGGTCGTTCAGCCGCTTTTAGCGACTAAACAAGAGACCTCGATGGATATCACCGCGCAGACTTTGGGCGGCGGATATTCGGCTCAAGCGGATGCGCTAAAGCACGGAATTTCAAAAGCGCTTGCCGCGATGGATAAGGATTTTAGAGCGGCTCTTAAGCCAAAGGGTCTGCTAACTCGCGATAGCCGCGTGGTCGAGCGAAAGAAATTCGGTCGCCGCAAAGCGCGTAGAAGCCCGCAGTTCTCTAAGAGATAATGTTTTTTACAAATTTGTGGCGAAATTGTCGCGAATTTGTAAATTCTTTAAAAATTTTATGGTAATATCGAATTACAACTTTATTTGAAAGGATGTTTAATGAAGAAAGTTCTACTTACATTAAGCTTATGTGCATCTAGCGCGTTGCTCGCTACAGATGCTGATTACCACTGGGAGATTACCCCTACTATCGGTGGAATGACTCATGAGGGCAATATGGATTTGGATTCGAATTTTATGTTCGGTCTACGTCTTGCCAAAAATCTACAAGATTCGTTTATCGATCAAGTAGAGGTTGGTTTTGATAACTCCCGCAATATCGACGTAGAGGATTTGGCTCATAGAGTAGGCAACGACAAGCCTGATGCTAAATACTATCACATCAATGCTGTAAAAGACTTGGTAAATTTCACCGATAATTTCAAATTATACGGCTTGCTAGGTTTAGGCTATATGGATTACTCTAGAGACGTTTATAACGACGGAGATCTGGACAGCGGCTTCGGTCAATACGGCGTGGGTCTAAAATACTACATCACCGACAACTTCGCTACAAAGCTTGAAGCACGCGATGCTATCAGATTTGACGACGGCAACCACGTATTGTTCTATACTCTAGGCTTTGCAGTTGATTTTGGCAAGAGATATGCTGACGCAGCTCCAGCTGCCGCTCCGGCTCCTACAGGCTGCAAAGACGCAGATAACGACGGCGTATGCGATAATGTCGATAGGTGCCCAGGCACACCTGCTGGCGTAGTTGTTGATGAATATGGCTGCGAGAAGGTTATTAGATTAAATTTGGGCGTAAATTTCGCTACAGATAGCTCAAAAATTTCTCCTGAGTTTATGAACCAGATCAAAAACGTAAGCGACGTGCTAGTAGCTCACCCTGATTACAAAGTAATTCTAGAGGGTCACACCGATAGCACCGGTTCGAATGCATATAATCAAAAGCTTTCCGAGCGCAGAGCTGCTGCTGTTGGAGGTGCGCTTAAGAGCTTCGGCGTAGATGCTAGCAGAATCACCACTGTAGGATATGGTGAGACTAAGCCTATCGCTACAAACGCTACTAAAGCAGGCCGCGCTCAAAATAGACGCGTTGATGCTAAATTTAGAAAATAATCTTTTCTAGATCCACATAAGCGGAGCTTCGGCTCCGCTTTTTTTATATCCAAATTAAATTTTAAAATGCCAAAATTCCAAATTACACTGCTTTTCGATCTGGACGGCACGCTCATAGACTCCACGCCCGCGATACTGGACGGCTTTCACTACGCGTTTGCGCATTTGGGCGCTGCAGAGCCTAGCGACGAAGCGATTAAAAGGCTTATCGGGTATCCGTTAGAAGTTATGTTTGAACGTCTAGGTGTGACGCGCGATGTGCAGAATTTCGTGCTCGCCTACAAACAGCGATACGCGCAGATATTTTTGGACCAGACCGTTTTGCTAAGCGGTGCGTATGAGGCGGTTCGTGCGGCGAGCGAGTTTGCAAACTTAGGCGTCGTGACGACCAAGACGTCGAAATTTTCTAAAATTTTATTGCAGCATCTGGGTATCGCGGAATTTTTCGGCACCATCGTCGGGCGAGAGGACGTGCAAGATCCCAAACCAAGCGCCGAACCGATCTTAAAGGCGCTCGAAAATTTAGGAATTTGCGGCGCGACCGCTAGCCAAAGCCCGCATGCTGCTTGCGGTAAAACTCACGACGCGACTGATGATGAAAATACAAGCGCTGCTAGCAGGAGCGCAATTTTGAGTGAAATTTCAGTGCCTGATTTAAAGAGCCTTTCTGCGCTTGATCCTGATCCTAGCAAAGTTTGCGAGCAAAATTTAAGCAGCATCGCGAGTCAAAATTCTGATAGAATTTCGTTTAAAAATTTAAGCGAAGTAAAGAGCGATAGACATGAGGCTGGCGATAATATCCAAAAGAGCGGTGTCGACATCGAGAGCGAGAGCGATAAAGGCGGAGCGCGCGGCAGTAAAATTTATGATGCGCATGAGCTAAATTCCACTCCTTGCTATGACAAAATTTGCAGCAACAAAATCCTGTCTTCTGTAAGCCAAAATATCTTTATGATCGGTGATACGTCGCTTGACGCCATCTCGGCAAAGTCGGCAGCGGTGCGAAGCGTGGGCGTAAGCTGCGGCTACGGCAGTGCCTCGGAGCTACGGGCGCATTTTGAGTTCGTATGCGCGGACACAAAAGAGGCGGTTGAGCTGATACGCGAAATTTCATCGAAATCTTAGGTGCAATAAAGCGAAATTTTTCTAGCTTCGATGCACTATTTTTGTAAATACTTATAAGCAAACCCATGCCCGAAATTTAAAATTTTAAATTCCAATTAATTTTGCGTTTTAAACAGCGCGCGATATGAATTTGCTCGTGCTATTTAGCTGGGGAGCAAGGTGCTTTCTAGGTGTTCAAACGATACGCGAAGTTAAATTTCGCACATTTCTGCTCTGGTTTAGCAATAGCCTGTGCTGAACTAACAATGTACGGGAATATTTCACTTTGTCCATAGTACTTGATCTGATTCGTTTAATGTTCGGTATTAGCAACGTATGGGAAAATTTTGCTACTTCGAGTAATTGTGTTTTATTTACTTTCGGTTTGTATTAACACAATGTACTGGAAAATCTTGCCGCAGTCAAATTTTACGCAATTTCGCAATATCTTTTGAGCCTGCGAACGGCCTTTGCAAGAAATTTTATGCAAGCTTCGCGCTCAAATTTTGGCTTTGATTTTAGTTGATACTCCACCTTATCGTGATAAATTCTATGTTCCGCTTGAGGCAAGTATTTGGTAGGACTTTTGTGTGATCCTATCGCAAGTCTATTTGACGCTTATTTAGGGCGCTGCATTCCGGGTTTTGTCGCAATTATGTTCGCTGCAGATTTTCGGTGCGATTTATAGCATTTAAGGCCGCGCCCGCGCCCAGCGAGCACTAAACATATATGTTTTGAAGACAGGCTTATATGCTAAAATTTCATCCTGCGACAAATAGCTCGCGAAGGCGTAAATATAGGATAAACTAGCCAAATTTTAAAATTTAGCTCCGCGGCGAACAGCCATATTATTTTATCGGAGCCGATGAAAGCAGCGTTAGCTTTTGCGTTTTAATTTTATCGTTTCGGCGCAGCAGGGCTTTAAATTTAATCTAAAATTTTACGAAATTTTAAAATTCCGCCCGCTCTTATGCTTTTTTAAAGCAAAATTCTATAAAATACCGCTTTCGCAATGGGCTATCGTCTAATGGCAGGACAACAAACTCTGGATTTGTGAATATAGGTTCGACCCCTATTAGCCCATCCATCCGAATTTTAATTTCCTTTATCATGCTAGTTTTTGAAATTATTTTGCACATTACTTTTGCATATAGTGGCAGCATTCGCCGGCTAAAGTAAATTGCGTCGAGCTATAAATAGGCAAAATTTTAGCGAGCTAATAAGTAAGTTGCCGCTTTAAAGCGGCGGATTATTTGATTTTTTCTTTGCCTTTGTAAGTGGCGATGCTTTGATATGAGCCGTCTTTTTTAAACGCCACCACGTCATAGACCTCGGGTTGTGAGCCTTGCTCCATACCTGGTGCTTCTAGTGGCATGCCAGGCACTGCTATGCCGATAACGTCTTTAGGCTTATTTTTTAGTAGCGTGCGGATCTCATCTGCTGGCATATGTCCTTCGACTACATATCCGTCTACGATCGCGGTGTGGCAGCTAGCGAGCTCCAGCGGAAGTTTGAGCTCATTCTTCTTCTGGATAAGCGGCTCGTCGGCCAGCGAAATCATCTCGACTTCAAAGCCATTTTGCTCCATATATTTTGCCCAGTTGTGGCAACAGCCGCAGCTCTCGCCGTGATAGACCTTGATGTGTTCACCCGCCGCCGCATAGCTATTTAATGCCGCTAAAAGCGCACCTACAAATAAAATTTTCTTCATATTTTACTCCAGTGATTAAAAGTCCTCGATTATACAATACGAATAGTAAATTTTTAAGAGTGAACCGTAGGATTTTAAGATTAGATTTGGTGAAGCAGTACCCGCTCGTAAGCCGAAATTTTACGAAATTTTAAAATTTCGGCGTCGTGGATAAGTTAGTTATAGGCACTGAGACAGTGCTGATTTGATAGCGGATTTTGATACGTAGCCCTCTGAGTCGCTGGTAAGTGATACGTCGCAGCCTGGCTTATAGTTTTTCCAGGTGTAGATATTGCCATTGTCTTCGGTTGTTTTGATGGAGTCTGGCTGTTTATTCCATGCAGAAATTACTTGATTGATATGAAATGCATCACTGCGATCTTTCGGCGCATTAGTCATGCCTGTGCTATCGGGCAAGGTCGTTTCAACCATATCAGTGGTGCCTGCGGTGGAGACCTCTTGGACTTTATCATTTACGCCGCCGATATTTGTTTTGCTGCTTTGGGATTTTGTTTGATTGCGTACTCCGCTTGGTTCGTTGGATATATTCCAGTTGGAACAACCGATAAAAAATACCGCTGCTATGAGCGCAGCTATTAAATTTCTCATAAAATTCTCCTTCAAAAATTTCGTTGCGATAGTAGCACATTTATCTTTAGTTTAAAATAAATCCGAGCCCTTGAAATTTGAAATTTCGTAGGAATTTTGTGAGGCGTTTCAGTAGGAATTTATAAAATTTGAGATAATATTGCAACCTTTCATACCAAACGGGCTTTTAAATTTTGCACGGCAAATGCCTTTTTGGCTACCAAATTTTAAAGGATTTTTGATGTATGCTATCATCAAACACGGCGGCAAGCAGTATAAGGTCGAAGAGGGCAACTATCTAAATTTAGACCATTTTAATGCTGAGCCGAAAGCAAAGCTCGAGCTTAGCGAAGTTTTAGCGCTAAACGACGGCGAGTTAAAGGTAGGAGCACCGTTCGTAAAGGGTGCCAAGGTGGTTTTGGAGGTCGTTTGCGAAGGCAAGGATAAAAAAGTCGTTATCTTCAAAAAACGCAGACGTAAAGATTCAAAAGTAAAACGCGGCTTCAGACGCCAATACACCCGCGTCAAAGTCGTTTCGATTAACGCATAAAGGATAGGAAATGGCACACAAAAAAGGTCAAGGCTCAACCCAAAATAATAGAGATTCCATCGGACGACGCTTAGGCGTCAAAAAATTCGGCGGCGAGTTCGTTCGCGCGGGCAACATCATCATTCGCCAGCGCGGCACTGCGACACACCCGGGCAGCAACGTGGGCATGGGTAGCGATCACACGATTTTCGCGCTGATCGACGGCGTCGTAAAATTTGAGCGAAAAGATAAAAATCGCAAAAAAGTATCGGTTTATCCCGCTGCGTAATTACCGCTAAAATCTTCGGGGGCGCAAGCCCCTCTTTTAAAATTTCATCCGTTTAAAAATTATCTTCAACTCATTTGGCTATAATTGCCGTTTAAAATTTAAGGATAGCTATGTTCATAGACAGCGTAAAATTTAGCGTTAAATCTGGTAATGGCGGCGCGGGTTGCGTCAGCTTCCGCCGCGAAAAATTCGTCATCTCAGGCGGTCCCGACGGCGGCGACGGCGGCGACGGCGGCGACGTGTATTTCAGAGTCGATAAAAACTCTCATACCCTCTCATCCTACAAGGGCAAGCGTGAGTTTAAAGCGCAAAACGGCGCGCCCGGCGAGGGTCGCAAAAAGACCGGCAAAAGCGGCGAGGATCTCTATCTCATCGTGCCTCCGGGCACCAGCGTTTACGATGAGGATAGCGGCGAGCTGGTGCTTGATATGCTAAATGACGGCGAAACGAAGCTGTTTTTAAAAGGCGGCAAGGGCGGCCTTGGCAACGTGCATTTTAAAAGCTCGATCAACCAAGCCCCGGAATACGCGCAAAAAGGCCTAGAGGGGCAGACGCGCGAGGTGCGCTTGGAGCTAAAACTCATCGCCGACGTGGGGCTAGTGGGCTTTCCAAATGTCGGTAAAAGCACGCTCATATCCACCGTCTCAAACGCCAAACCGCAGATCGCAAACTACGAGTTTACCACTCTCACGCCAAAGCTCGGACTCGTCGAGGTCGATGAATACAGCGGATTTGTGATGGCCGATATCCCGGGCATTATCGAGGGAGCTAGCGAGGGGCGCGGGCTTGGCGTGCAGTTTTTAAAACACGTCGAGCGCACGAAAATTTTGCTTTTTATGCTCGATCTTGCGAACTACCGCAGTCTCGAGGAGCAGTTTGACGCGCTGCGGGCCGAGACGGCGAAATTTTCAGAGGGGCTTGCAAAAAGAGACTACGCGATCGCTCTAACTCGTGCGGACGCGGCTGAAAATTTGCAGGAAAAATTTGACGCGTTTTTGGCGTATTTGGGGCTTGCGGGCACGGCTGGCGAGATGAAATTTAAACAAGATATTCATGAGCTTGACGCCTCTAAACCGTTTTTCGTAATGCCGATCTCCTCGGCGACGGGACAAAATATAAACGAGCTAAAATTTAACCTGCTTGAGTTGCTTAAAAAAGAGTTATAATATTTTTATTAAGGATTATAAAATGAGCATTGGTTCAGAGTGGAATAAATGGGATTTACATATTCATACGCCATTATCTATTGTTCAGCATTATGGCAATGATACTGAAGAAGTGTGGGAGAAATATATTAAAGACATAGAAAATCTACCTCCTGAATTTAAAGTTTTAGGCATTAATGACTATCTTTTTCTTGACGGTTATGAAAGGCTAAAAAAAGAAAAGGAACAAAATGGTAGATTGCGAAATATAAATCTTATGCTACCCGTTATTGAATTTAGGATAGAAAAATTTGCAGGTGTAGAATTTAGTGGTTTAAAAAGAATAAACTTACATGTAATTTTTTCAGATAAATTAAATATCGAAACTATTAAAAGTCAATTCTTAAATACATTAGAGCAGAGTTATTCTATCGAAAGTAATTCTGAAAAATGGCATAGAGCAATTACTAAAGATAGCCTAAGAGATTTGGGGCAAAAAATTATCGATAGTGCACCAGAAGAACAAAAGCAAAAATACCAAAGCCCATTAATAGAGGGCTTTAATAACTTAAATATTAAAGAAGATGATATTTTTAAGGCACTTGACAAAGATTGTTTTGTAGGAAAATATCTTATAGCAATAGGCAAGACAGAATGGGATGAATTAAAATGGTCGGAAAGTTCTATTGTAACTAAAAAAGATATAATAAATAAATCAGATATAATATTTACTTCCGCAAAAAGCATTGAAGCATTCAATAAAGCAAAAAGCAAACTCAAAGAATGTGGTGTTAAAGATTTATTATTAGATTGCAGCGATGCACATTATTTCTCTAATAGTAGCGAAAAAGATAGGATTGGAAAATGCTATACTTGGATTAAGGCAGATACAACTTTTGAAGGTTTGAAGCAAGTAATTTACGAGCCCACAAGGATATACATTGGAGAAAATAAACCACAGGCGGCTATCTATAAAATCGAGGAAATTAAATTAAATTTTGACGATAACATAAAGTGGGGTGAAGATAATTTTTGTTTTGTAAATTTTAAGGAGGCCATTAAATTTAGTCCTTATCTAAATTGTATTATAGGAGGAAGAGGGAGTGGCAAAAGTACTCTACTAAATTTAATAGCTGAAAAAATAGGCAAAGGCAATAAAGATATATTTAGGCAACTTAGCGAAAAAGACATAGCTTTAAAAGTGGATATTACTCCTAATAGTATTCAAAATATTGAATACTTAGCACAAAATGAAATAGAGGAATTTGCGACAAATTCAAAGAAATTTACTCAAGCCATCTTTGAGAGGCTTAATAAAAAATCAGATGATAGATTAAAAAGTATTCAAGAGCAAGTTTCTTTGAAATT
The DNA here is from genome assembly GCF_963518785.1 of uncultured Campylobacter sp. NCBI lineage: Bacteria > Pseudomonadati > Campylobacterota > Epsilonproteobacteria > Campylobacterales > Campylobacteraceae > Campylobacter > uncultured Campylobacter sp. The sequence goes on along the minus strand of NZ_CAUQKJ010000005.1, from coordinate 119,803 downwards.
AGATAAATTTGATAGACAAATAAGTAGATTGATTGCTCGTTATGAAATTGCTAAAAATTTAAATGAGAAAAATATAGAATTACAAAATGCAAATCGCTTACTAAAAACTTTTACTGACAAGCAATTTAATAAAAATTATGCAATGATAAATGTTTTGCTCGCAGAAAAGAATACAAGAGTAAAGTGGAAATCTAATTATCAAGAGTATATATCCAATTTATTAAGTATGATCAATGAAATTGAATCAAAATTTTTAGACAAAGATGAATCTTCTGATACTTGGACGCACGATAATACTTATAAAAAGTCTTGTGAATTATTAAGAGACGAATTAAAATCAGTGCTTAATAAATATCAAAACATATCGTTTGATAAAGACGAGAAGAGATTGTGTGAGATAGAGCAAAATATTGGTGAACTTAAAAGCAGTATAGATACCTATTTAAATAGTATGGGCTATACTCTTGAAAACCTAAGTGATCTAAAAAAGGCAATATCAAATATTTCTAATATTGAAAATGAAATAAAATCTTTCAATGATCGAATGGAGAGTATCGAACAAGAGATACGAGAATTTTCAATTTCAGACATTGATGACGATGTAAATGATTTCAAAAATAACATAGATGCAGAGATTTCTAATATTAATGACTATTTTGCAGACATAGCAAACAGCAACCCTAAAAATGTTAAAAATATACAAGTATGTTACTCCTTGGAAGACAATATTATTGATAATATTATTGATGAATTTGCAAGCATACTTAATTTAAAAATATCTGCTACTTCAAAAGATTATTTGCGGCAGGTCGGATACAATAGCGTTTTAAATGCCGAAAATACTCAAAATTTTATTGAACATATTCCATACAGGAACTCACAGGCGTATAATATTTTAATCGATATTTTTTCTTTAGATTTAAATTTCGAGATATATAAACTGCTTATCAAAAAGCATTTAAGAGATATTAATCAATATAAAATATTAAAAGTTTTATATGATAATAAAGAATTAGAACGATCTTCGTTCGGTCAAAGGTGCACCGCAGTTATAGTAATGCTACTTTCTCTTGGGAATAATCCAATTATAATAGATGAACCAGAAACGCATTTGGATAGCTTGCTTATAGCCAACTACTTGGTTGAATTAATCAAACAGCAAAAGAATGGCAGGCAAATTATTTTTGCGACGCATAATGCTAATTTTGTATTAAATGCTGATGCAGAGCTTATTGTAAAATTAGAGAATATTGACGGATTTAGCACTAGCACCTCTTTTACTATAGAAGATTTAAGCCATAGGGAAGATTTGCTAAAACTTGAGGGCGGCAAGGAAGCGTTTAAAAAACGAGAGCAAAAATATGATATTTAGCTTGAGAGGAAGGCAATGAATATAGTTTTTATGGGTACGCCCGAGTATGCGGCTAAAATTTTACGCGCGCTTACGGAGGCGAAATTTCAGATCGCGGCCGTCTTTACACAGCCCGATAAACCCGTCGGTAGAAAGCAAATTTTAACTCCGAGCGAGGTTAAAGTTTACGCGCAGCAGCACCTTCCCACTGTGCCGATCTTTCAGCCTGCGAGCTTAAAAGACGAAGCGGTCGCGGCACAGATAAAGGAGCTAAAGCCTGATTTTATCGTGGTCGCCGCATACGGTAAAATTTTGCCGCAAAGCGTGCTTGATATCGCGCCTTGCATAAATCTGCACGCTTCGATCCTGCCTAAATACCGCGGCGCAAGTCCGATCCAAAGCGCGATCTTGGCGGGCGAAAAGCAGACGGGCGTGACGGCGATGCTTATGGATGCGGGGCTTGACACGGGCGATATGCTTGATTTTGCCTACACGCCTTGCGAGGATAAAACGGCGGCGCAGCTGTTTGACGAACTGGGCGATCTAGCGGGCGAGCTGATAGTGCGAGTGCTGCGAAATTTTGTAAATTTAACGCCGCTTAAGCAAGAGGGCGCGCAGGCTACGCACTGCAAAAAAATAAGCAAATCAGACGGGCTTTTTAGCTTTGAGCAGAGCGCGGAGCAGATTTATAATAAATTTCGCGCGTTAACGCCCTGGCCCGGGATCTATCTAGCTAGCGGGTTAAAAATTTTAGAACTAGAGCTTTTGCGCGAATCTTGCGGGCGTAAATTTGAACGCGCTGGCGAAATTTTGCACATTGATAAGCTCGGCTTTTGCGTTTCTTGCAATGATGGCGCGGTTAAGATCATAAAGGTGCAAGAACCCGGCAAAAAGCCCGTGGATGCTAGCGCGTATCTAAACGGCAAGCGGCTAAAGATCGGTGATCTGCTATGCTAGGCGGGATTTTAAATTATCGCGTTTTGTGCCACGCTTTTGATGCTATGCTGGGATTTTATTTGCGCCGCGCTTTTGGGATCGCGGCGAAATTCTGCTCCAGGTACAGTTGTAAAGTAAAATTTTGCCGCGCGGAATTTCGAAGCGAAGCTCCAAAACCAAGGCTTTATAAAATTTTAAAACCTCGCTTCTATACTTTAAAATTTTACGCTCGCAGGAGCTTTAAATTTCTCTGCCGCAGTTGTGGACTTTACAGCGCTATACCGAACACTCACCATTTAAAATTCTATGATCGTGCCGCAGAATTTTTGCGAGACGGAGCTTTAAAATTCTATCGCGGTGTCGCTAGGAAAATCCGCGTTGCCGAAAAATTTAGCAAGATCGTAAAATTTCATTGCATAAAGTTTTGCTACTTCGTAAAATTTAATCGTGTTAAATTTCATCTTATTGCAAAATTTTATCGCAGTGCAGAATTTAAATGCTTGCAATATCGTAAGGCGAGCCCTTCGTCTTACGCAAGGAGAGGGTTTTGCAAGTAGAATTTGTAGAGCAAATGCCTTCCACGCAGGAGTTTTTGGTGGGCGCCGTGCGCGAAGGCAGGATAACGCCGCCTTTTGCGATAGCCGCAAATCGCCAAAGCGCCGGTATCGGCTCGCGCGGCAATGATTGGGAGGGCGCGAGCGGCAATCTCGCATTTTCGTTCTGTGTCACGCAGAGCGATCTGCCTGCAGACGTGCCTCCGCAGTCGGCAAGCATATATTTTGCGATGATTATGCAGGAGCTTCTAGCATCGCTCGGCTCTCAGCTTTGGCTAAAATGGCCCAACGATTTTTATGTAGATGAGCGCAAAATCGGCGGGACGATGACGAATAAGATCAAAAATACCCTCGTCTGCGGCATCGGCATGAACCTACTCGGTGCGCCCGAATATGCGGGAATTTTAGATATAAAAATCAGTGCAAAAGACGCTATAGAGGGCTTTTTTGCGCTATATGAAAATAAAATTCCGTGGAAGCAAATTTTTAGAAATTTTTCGTTACAATTCCAAAAATCGCAAAAATTTAGCGTTCATCTAGGCGGTGAAAAAATTTCGCTCGCGCAGGCTAAACTTTGCGAAGACGGATCGATCATAATAAACGAAGAAAGGGTTTATGCTTTAAGATGAGTGAAGTAATTACGATTGCCAATCAAAAAGGCGGCGTCGGAAAGACGACCACGGCGGTTAATCTCGCTGCGTCGCTAGCGATAAAGAAAAAGCGGGTTCTACTGATTGACGTAGATCCTCAGGCGAACGCTACGACCGGGCTTGGCTTTAACCGCAGTGACTTTGAATTTAACATTTATCACGTCCTAACGGGGCGTAAGAGCATGTCCGAAGTGATCCAAAAGACCGAACTTGAGTTTATGGATTTAGTGCCGTCAAATATCGGACTTGTAGGCATCGAGCGCGAAGTAAGTGAAGAGAAAGACTTCAAACTAATGCTAAAAAATAAAATTTCCGAGGTTAAGGACAGATACGATTTCATAATCATCGATTCGCCGCCGACGCTCGGTAGCATTACGGTAAATGCCTTGGTCGCAAGCGATAGCGTCATCATCCCGATTCAGTGCGAATTCTATGCACTTGAAGGCGTCGCGCTGATCCTAAATACTGTAAAAGTTGTCAAGCAAACGCTCAATAAAAATTTAAAAATTCGCGGATTTTTGCCTACGATGTATAGTTTGCAAAACAATCTAGCCAAAGAAACGGTCGCGAATTTACGCGAGTATTTTGATGATAAGCTCTTTCGTATCGGCAAGAGTGATGATCTAGTCATCATCCCGCGCAATATTAAGCTGGCCGAAAGCCCAAGCTTTGGCAAGCCGGTGGTTTTATACGATATAAAATCCGCCGGTTCCATCGCTTATCAAGACCTCGCTAAATCCATAATGGAGCAAAAATGGGCAAGGTAAAAAGAGCGCTCGGGCGCGGGCTCGGTGCGATTTTAGACGACGTAGAAAGCTCCTATAACAGGGAGCTAGAAAGTGGAAATGCAGATAGTTTAGTTATCGAAATCGATGTCGATAAAATCGAGCCAAATCCATATCAACCGCGGCAGAGCTTCGATGAGGAGGCACTTAGGCAGCTGAGCGAAAGCATCGCCCGCCACGGGCTTATCCAGCCTATCATTGTTATTCAAAAAGATGATTCTTACGTCCTTATCGCCGGCGAACGACGCCTAAGAGCGACGAAGCTTTTGGGCGAGAGTAAAATCAAAGCCGTAGTCGCGGACATAAAATCTCAAAATTTAAGAGAGCTCGCCCTCATCGAAAATATCCAGCGCGAGGATCTAAATCCTATCGAGCTTGCTAAGTCCTATAAGGAGCTCATCGGCGAATACAGGATCACGCAAGAGGAGTTAGCCGACATCATCAAAAAGTCCCGCACGCAGATTACTAACACGCTAAGACTTTTAAATTTATGCTCCGAGGTGCAAGACGCCATAAGCGCAGATAAAATTTCGCAAGGGCACGCCAAGATAATGGTTGGACTTGAAAAAGAGGATCAAATTTTAGCTCTAAATACCATTTTAGGACAGCGTCTAAGCGTAAGAGATACCGAAAATTTAGTAAAAAAGCTCAAAGATAAAACCGTTCCAAAAGAGAAAAAACCTGGTGTGGAATTTCAAAGCTTCAAGCCCGAGCTTTTAAAGCTAAAGGCCAAGCTTGATCAATTTGGTAAAATAAGTATCAAAGAGCGTAAAATTTCGATCGAATTTAGCGAAATTTTACAAATTTCCGAGTTTTTAAAGAAAATCGGATGATTTTTTATAGTGTATTTTAATTTTTCATATTGTAAAATACGCATTTTGTTTAAAACTAACCTAGAGGAGGTGCGATGCTAGACGTAAGTTTGACCGCCATGATAACGACCATCGTCGTATTTTTAGCTTTGATTTACTTCTTAAATATCAAGCTTTATAGACCGCTACTTTTGCATATGGAAAAGCGAGAAGCTATTATTAAAGAAGATGAGGCAAATGCGATGAAAAACGCACAGGATGCAGATGCCGATAAAGCAGAGATCGTAAGGATCATGGATGCTGCGAAGTTGCAAGCTGTTAAAATAAAGCAAGAGGCGATGGATAGTGCGAAGCAGGCTGCCGCTAGAGAAATAGCCGAGAAAAAAGCCGCGATGGAGGAGGATTTTGATCAATTCTTAGGCGGTTTGGATGAGCAAAAGCGCAACCTAAAAAATGATTTGCAAGCCAAAATTCCGGAATTTAAAAATGCTCTAAGCAGCGCTGTGGCTAAAGTATGAGGATTTCAGTATGAAAAAATATCTATTTTTATTTATAATTCCGGCGTTTGTTTTAGCAAACGGTGGGCACGATGGAGTCAAAGACTACGACGTGCTGTGGCGAAGCATAAATTTCATTTTGTTTTTCGGAATTTTGTTTTATCTTCTAAAAGGTCCCGCAAAAGCAGCATATCAAGGTAGAATCAACGGCATCGCATCTAGACTTGAGGCTAATCAAAAAATTTTAAAAGAGTCTGCAGCTCGCAAGGAACAAGCTAAAAAAGATTTGCAAGATGCTAAGGTTCAAGGCGCAGCTTTAATTGAAACTGCTAAAAAAGAGATCGTGTTCGCCGCCGAAAAGATAAAAAATGCGACCGAGCAAGAGATTGCGAATTTGCAAAAATCTTTCGACGAGCAGAAGAGCTTTGAGGCGCGCAAGATCAAAAAAGAGGTCGTAAGCGAGATACTGGATGACGTTTTTGCATCGGATGACATTAAATTCGGTCAAGACAAACTGGTTAAAATCGTAGAGAAAAAGGTCGGATGATGATAAATAACACCTCAAAAAGATATGTAAACGCCCTGATGCTGAGCTATAAAAAAGATGAACTAGGCTCTGTTTTGCAGACGCTCGAGAGCGTCGCGAGCGCATTTAGAATTCCAAAATTCCAAGATATTGTGAAATCTCCGACGCTAAAAGAGGAATCCAAAGTGGAACTTATTGCGTCGTTTATAAAAAATCCAAGCGAAAAAATCGTAAATTTTATTAAACTTTTAGCTAAGAATGGGCGTATTGCGCTAATCCCGCAGATAGTTGAGGAACTGCGCAAGAATATTGCGGCGCTGGATAATAAATACTTAGGTAAAATTTATTCCGCTACCGAAATAGACGCCGCGAAAATAAAAGAGCTAGAGACTAAAATTTCAAAGAAATTTAATGCAGATATTACTCTGCAACCCGTTAAAAGCGAGCTTGAAGGCATTAAGATCGAAGTCGAGGATCTTGGATTTGAGATTAGTTTTTCAGTTGATAGATTGAAACAAAAAATGAGCGAATATATTTTAAAAGCAATTTAAAGGAGTAAAGCGTGGGTGCGAAAATTAAGGCAGACGAAATCAGCAGCATAATCAAAGAGCGAATCGAAAATTTCGATCTTAGCGTTGATATCGAAGAAACCGGTAAGGTCGTTTCGGTTGCAGACGGCGTTGCTAATGTTTACGGCTTAAAAAACGTAATGGCTAACGAGATGGTCGAATTCGAAAACGGAGCTCGTGGTATCGCGTTAAATTTAGAGGAGAGCAGTGTTGGCATCGTTATTTTAGGCGATACTAGCGGTATTAACGAAGGTAGTAGCGTTAAAAGACTGGGTAAGCTTTTGCGCGTTCCGGTAGGTGATGCATTAATCGGTCGCGTGGTAAACGCTCTAGGCGAGCCGATCGACGGCAAAGGCGCGATAGAGACTAGCGATACTAGATTTGTCGAAGAAAAGGCTAAAGGCATCATGGCTCGTAAGTCCGTCCACGAACCGCTTCAAACCGGTCTTAAAGCGATAGACGCGCTAGTGCCGATCGGTCGCGGACAGCGCGAGCTCATCATCGGCGACCGCCAAACAGGAAAAACCACTGTTGCTGTTGATACCATCATCAATCAAAAGGGTCAAGACGTCGTTTGCATCTATGTAGCGATCGGACAGAAACAATCTACCGTCGCGCAAGTCGTTAAAAAGCTTGAAGAATACGGCGCGATGGATTATACGATCGTAGTTGCGGCGGGTGCTAGCGAGGCGGCTGCGCTTCAGTATTTGGCGCCATATTCGGGCTGCACCATGGGCGAGTATTTCAGAGACAACTCCCGCCACGCGCTTATCATCTACGATGATCTTAGCAAGCATGCGGTCGCATATCGCGAGATGTCGCTTATTTTGCGCCGTCCGCCAGGACGTGAGGCGTATCCTGGCGATGTATTTTACCTGCACTCCCGCCTGCTTGAGCGCGCTAGCAAACTAAGCGATGCACTCGGTGCAGGCAGCTTAACGGCGCTTCCTATTATCGAGACGCAGGCAGGCGACGTTTCGGCGTATATCCCTACAAACGTTATCTCTATCACTGACGGTCAAATTTTCCTAGAATCTGGTCTATTTAACTCTGGAATTCGCCCTGCGATCAACGTAGGTCTTTCGGTTAGCCGCGTCGGGGGTTCTGCGCAGATTAAAGCGATCAAAAAGGTCTCGGGAACCTTGCGTCTAGATCTCGCTCAATACCGCGAACTTCAGGCGTTTGCGCAGTTTGCGAGTGATTTGGACGAGAGTAGCCGTAAGCAGCTAGATCGCGGACAAAGAATGGTCGAAATTTTAAAGCAACCTCCTTATTCGCCGCTTCCGGTCGAAAATCAAGTAGTGATCATCTTTGCAGGAAGCCGCGGATTTTTAGACGACGTACCTACGAGCTCAATTGGCAAATTTGAAGCTGAGCTATATCCATATATCGAGGCGAAATATCCTGAAATTTTTGAAGAGATCAGAAGCAAAAAGACCATCGAGAAGGATTTGGAAGAAAATTTAATCAAGGCTCTAAATGACTTTAAAGCGACCTTTGCCGCTTAAAAAGGCTAAATTATGGCAAATTTAAAAGATATAAAGCTACAGATCAAGAGCGTTAAAAATACGGAGAAGACCACCAAAGCTATGAAGCTGGTCTCCAACGTCAAGCTCAAAAACACCAAAGAGGCGGCGATGCGCTCGCGAGCTTATGCGGTGAAGATTAACGAGGTCTTGGGTGAAATTTCTGCGCGCGTTAAAAATTACGTAGGCAATAATTCGGGCAACGACGAAAAACTTAGAATTTTTGATACCACTCGGGAGGTAAAGGTGGTTGATCTGCTGTTTATCACCGCAGATAAAGGGCTTTGCGGCGGTTTTAATATCAACACCATCAAAAAGATCAAAGCTTTGATCGAGGAGCTTAAGGCTAAAAAGATCAAGGTTCGCCTTCGCGCCGTCGGCAAAAAGGGGATAGAATATTTTGATTTTCAAGGCATTGAGCTTTTGGAGCGATATATCGGCGTGAGCTCATCTCCATCGTCCGAGAAAGCTAACGAGATCGTCCAAGCCGCGGTTAAGGATTTTAACGAAGGCAAAACTGACGAAGTCATCCTTATCCATAACGGCTATTTGAATATGATTACCCAAGAGATGCGGGTAAATACATTGGTGCCGATCGGCGAGCCTGCGATTAACGAGGACGCTTTAAAAACATCTACATTGGAAGTAGAGGTTGAAAGTCCTGAGGATGAAGAAACATTGATGTTAAATTTAATCCAGAGCTATCTTAGCTACAGCATGTATTACGCGCTGATCGACTCTTTGGCCGCGGAGCACTGCTCGAGAATGAACGCTATGGAGAATGCGACAAATAACGCCAAAGAACGTGTATCGCAGTTAAATTTAGCATACAACAAAGCCAGACAAGGCTCTATCACGACTGAGCTTATCGAGATCATAAGCGGCGTCGAATCAATGAAATGAAAGGAAAACGGATGAAAGGAATAATTTCTCAGGTAATGGGTCCCGTGGTCGATGTCGATTTCAAGGACTACTTGCCGAAGATTAATGAAGCTATCGAAGTTAAATTTGACGTCGAGGGCGCTCATCGCAGGCTGATCCTAGAGGTAGCCGCACACCTTGGAGACAATCGCGTCCGCACGATCGCTATGGATATGAGCGATGGACTTAGGCGAGGGCTTGAGGCTACGGCTCTTGGCGCACCTATTACGGTGCCTGTGGGCGAGAAGGTCTTGGGTAGAATTTTTAATGTTACAGGCGATCTGATCGACGAGGGCGAGGATGAGAAATTCGAAACTCGCTGGTCGATCCACAGAGATCCGCCTAGCTTTGAAAATCAAAGCACGAAGAGCGAAATTTTTGAAACCGGCATTAAGGTAGTCGATCTACTCGCTCCTTACGCAAAGGGCGGTAAGGTAGGACTATTCGGCGGTGCGGGCGTCGGTAAGACTGTCATCATCATGGAGCTGATCCATAACGTCGCTTTCAAACATAGCGGTTACTCCGTATTTGCGGGCGTCGGCGAGCGAACGAGAGAGGGAAACGACCTTTATAACGAGATGAAAGAATCGGGCGTTTTGGATAAAGTTGCCTTGACCTACGGCCAGATGAACGAGCCGCCGGGGGCGAGAAATCGTATCGCGCTAACCGGTCTTACGATGGCCGAGTATTTCCGCGACGAGCTTGGGCTTGACGTTTTGATGTTTATTGACAATATCTTCCGCTTCTCGCAGTCGGGCTCGGAGATGTCCGCGCTTTTAGGACGAATTCCGTCCGCGGTCGGTTATCAGCCTACGCTTGCTAGCGAAATGGGTAAATTACAGGAGCGCATTACTTCTACTAAGAAGGGCTCTATCACCTCCGTTCAGGCCGTTTATGTACCTGCAGACGACCTTACCGACCCCGCGCCTGCGACCGTTTTCGCACACCTTGATGCGACGACCGTTTTAAACAGAGCGATCGCCGAAAAAGGAATTTATCCTGCCGTCGATCCGCTTGATTCGACCTCAAGAATGCTTGATCCACAAATCATCGGCGAGGAGCATTACAAGGTCGCTCGCGGCGTCCAAGCGGTGCTTCAGAAATATAAAGATTTGCAAGACATTATCGCGATTTTGGGTATGGACGAACTTAGCGAAGAGGATAAGCTCGTAGTCGAGCGCGCTAGAAAGATCGAGCGCTATCTATCTCAGCCATTTTTCGTAGCCGAGGTATTTACCGGAAGCCCCGGCAAATATATCTCGCTAGAGGAAACTATCGCTGGCTTTAAGGGAATTTTAGAGGGCAAATACGACGATCTGCCGGAGAATGCCTTTTATATGGTGGGAAATATCGACGAGGTAGTAGCAAAAGCCGAAAAGATGAAAGCATAGGAATTTTAAGATGAAAGAATTTTTGCTTTTAGATATCGTTACGCCCGAAGGGATGGTCTTTTCGGGTGAGGTCAAATCCGTCCAGCTCCCCGGCATTACTGGCGAAATGGGTATTTTGCCAGGGCATGCGAGCTTGCTAACGGGACTTAAAGACAAAAGCGAAGGTGGCGTCGTAGAGATCGTGGATAAAGATGGCAAAAAGCAGCTTGTTTTGGTAAACGATGGATTTTTGGAAGTTACAGAAGAAAAAACTACTATTCTAGCCACTCAAGCCGTGGCTATCGGAGGTGATAGCGAAAGCGCCGTAGCGAAGTCTTTGCAGCGCGCCAAAGATATGCTTGCGTCCATTAGCTCCGATGCGGCAAATTCCGCAGCGATTATGGCTAGAGTCGACGAATTCGCAAGGCAAAGTTAAATATGCTAGATCTAATTTTAAGTTATTTTACGAGAAGCACGTTTATTACGATATTTGTGCTTTCTTGGTTATCCATCTATTTTATCGTCACTTTTACGATTTTGATCTCTAGATTTGTAGGGCTTAGTGCGTGGCAACACCGCGAAGCAAAGGCACTCGAATCCTTGCTGATGGGCGGTAGGATTTCGCTTTCGGGCTCTATTTTTCAAAAAGTAAATACCGATAAAATTTCAAAAGAAGCCTTGGAAATTTATAAAGGTAAAGCCGAACGCGACTCCACTAGCGGGCTTACCTGGCTATCTATCGTTGCCTCCACTTCGCCATTTATCGGGCTATTTGGTACGGTTGTTAGTATACTTCACACATTTTCCAAGCTTGGCGGCGGAAATTCCGGCATCGACACCATCGCTCCTGCGATCAGCGAGGCGCTGGTTGCCACAGGATGTGGAATTTTTGTAGCGATCCCCGCATACACCTTTAGCTTACTTATAAAACGCAAAGCATACGAAGTTATGAGTATCATAAATCGTACGGCAGATATTTTGCTATTTAAAGCAAACACTGGAAAAGCTATTTAATGTATAATTTCGACGAAAATCCAGAGCTAAATATCACTCCGCTCGTCGATATTATGCTTGTTTTGCTAGCGATTTTAATGGTCGCGCAAACGGCGATTATCTACGATGAAAAGATCGAACTGCCTAGTGGCTCAAAAGCACAGGTTTCGGAAAATACCGCGGAATTCTTGCTTGTGCGTATTGGCGAAGATCGCAAGGTTTATATTGACAAAAGCTCGATGAGCCTAGCTGAATTCCCGGATAATCTCGTGCTGCTTAAAGGCACCGGCAAGTATAGCTTGGAAAAACCCGTCTATATCCAAGCCGATAAGAGACTCGTTTACGACGATGTAATGTTTGTTTTAAAGAGCCTAAAGCAGGCGGGTTTTACAAAAGTCGCACTTCAAACAAATGGCTAATTATTCAAATTTTACGGGGGTTAAATACGATAATTTTAAATCGTTTTTAATCGCCCTTTTTGTCTATCTGCTGGTGATTTTTGTTCTTTTATATCAAATTTCAAAGCCGCAGGAAAAATTTAAAAAATATACTGACAATCCCAACGATTATATGGATGTTACTTTTGATTTCGAAATAGATGATAAACTTCCGTCCGCGCCTGAAATCGCTAAAGAAACAAAGCAAGGCGAGTTTGACAATAAGAATGTTAAGGACGTGCCGGAGGATAAAATTAAGACTACGGCGCAAGTAGTTCCGCCACCTCCGGTGCAGGCAAAGCCGAAAGAGCCCGAAAAGCCGAAGGAAGAGCCGAAGCCGGAACCTAAAAAGGACGAGCCTAAAGCTGAGCCCAAAAAAGAGGAGCTCAAGCCCGAGCCTAAGTTGGAAGATAAACCTTCCGAAAAAGTAGTAGAGAAAAAAGAGGAAGCTAAGCCGGAGCCGAAAAAAGAGGAAAAACCGAGCTTGAGCGATCTTTTTTCAGATACGACTAAGGACAATAAGAAGCTTGAGGAGAGCGCTAAAGCTAGCGACGCCGTTCAGAGTAACAAAAAGTCCGATAAAGAAACCGCCACCTCTAGTGCTAAGGATAAAGCGGCATCTAAAAATGCCGTGGTTAAATCCGATAAGCTTGGCGGCAGGACGCAAAGGACGGGCGAGTATAACGCTTATTACGGCGCTATCGAGAAGAAGCTTCAAGTTCTATGGAGCAGATATGTGGCGACCGCGAAGGACGACGCAAGGATTAAGATAGTATTTAGCGCAGATGGACGAGTGGCGGATTATACTATTGTAGAGTTGGGGCGAGAGACTGAATTTAACCAGAAGTTGCGAGATTTTTTGGATAATCTATCGACTCAGAGCTTCCCGAAGTCTCCCGACGGAGCGTCGCATGAGATTGATACTAGGATGTCCGACGTGATGAAGACAAATTAGAATTTTGTAAGGAAAAAAGTGAAGAGACTTTTTTGTATTTTTGCCTTTTGCTGTATGCTTTTTGCAGCGGATTCAGAACATAATTTTATTTATGAAAGAAATTCCGTTTCGCAAAAATCTGGTAAAATTCAAATTTCAAAGGAGCTAGATGCTTATTTTTCGCAGATGGCGTCGAAATTGCAAGCTCTATGGACGAAGTATCAAACAGGTATTTCCGATGAGGCTAGAGTCCGCATAGAATTTAGCAACAATGGACGAGTTTTAAATTATCAAATTTTAGAGCTTGGGCGTAGCACAGAATTTACCCAAAAGCTAAGGAAATTTTTAGATGAGCTTCCTAAGCGAAGCTTTACAAAATCACCGGATAATAAATCTCACACATTTGAAATGGTATTATCCGACGTAGCAAATTAAATTTAAGGAGAAAAGATGAAGAAACTACTTTTGATTCTTGCATTTTGTAGTAGCATTTTCGCGGCAGATGCGACTATGTCTATCGTAAACGAAGGGGTAAATCTCCCTAAAATCGTTGTTCAGGATGCATCGAATCTTGCGAATTCAGAATTTGGCAACAAATTCTTTAAACTTATGGTGGGCGATCTAAAGGTTGGCGCGACTTTTGAAGTCAGCGACGAGTATCTACAAAGCAGCTATGATGCGGGCGCTTCCGACAATCTAGGCTCTAGCGGTGCCGCTCTTATCGTGCGTTACGCAGTAAGTGATAAAAGCTCGCCGATGAGCCTAAAAGCCAAAGTGCTTGAGGCAAACAGCGGCAGGGTGATGTACGAGAAGAGCTTTACGCTTTCAAATGCCGAGAAATATCCATTTTTAGCCCATATGGCGGTATCTGAGATCGTCAAGCAGTTAGGCTATTCAAATGTCGATTGGATGAAGGAGATGATTTTGCTCTCTCGCTACACTTCGACGCGTGAGAGCGAGATTATGGTAGCGGATTATACGCTTACCTACCAGCAGGTGGTGCTTCGTGGCGGATTAAATATCTTCCCTAAATGGGCAAGCGCGGCGCAGAACGAATTTTATTACACCTATTACATCAATAAAAATACCCCTGCTATCTATAAATTTAATCTATCCAACGGTAGCAAGAGTAAAATTTTTACCGGTCACGGCATGACGATCGCATCCGATGTCAGCGCAGACGGCAGAAAGCTACTTATTACGAACGCGCCCAAGGATCAAGCCGATATTTATTTATATGATATAGCCTCGGGCAGCGCTAAGCAAATTACTGATTACGCTGGCATTGATGTAAATGGAAATTTTATCGACGGCGATTCGCGCGTGGCTTTTGTGAGCGATCGTCTGGGTTATCCAAATGTATTTGCCACTAGCATAAACGGCGGCAACGTTCAGCAGCTCGTCTATCACGGCAAAAATAACAACTCCATCAGCACAAATGGCAATTACGTTACTTACTCTAGTCGCGACGGCGGGGGCGGATTTAATATATATTTAATCTCTACCCAAACCGATATGATTCGCCAGTTAACGGCTAGCGGCAAAAATATGTTTCCTAGATTTTCTAGCGATGGCGGCAGCATTATGTTTATCAAGCAAGACGGCGGCGGAAGCTCGGTAGGTATTATCAGAGTTAACGAGAATAAAAGTTTCCAATTTCCGTTAAGAGTGGGTAAAATTCAATCGGTTGATTGGTAAAATATTAAAAAATCTCGTGATATAATGACTTCAATTTTTTTTGAAAGGATAGAAAATGAAACATTTAGTTTTATCTTCGATAGCAGTTGCTGCTCTATTATTGAGCGGTTGTTCTAAAAAGACCCCAGAGGCCGATACTACAAGCACAAGTGATGCAGATAGACTAGCTGCTTTGGCATCTCAGATCCAAAGTGAAGTTGGCACTGTTTATTTCGACTTTGATAAATTTAATATTAGAGCCGATCAACAAGGCACAATCAATAATAACGCAGCTCTATTCAATCAAGCAGGCGCAGAGTCTCTAACTGTTAAAGTTGAGGGTAACTGCGATGAGTGGGGTTCTGATGAGTACAACTATGCTCTTGGTCTAAAGAGAGCTACTGCAGCTAAAGACGCATTGGTTGCTCAAGGCGTAAATGAGAGCAGAATTTCCGTAGTAAGCTACGGTGAGAGCAATATGGCTTGCACAGAGCATTCTAAAGAGTGCGACGCTCAAAACAGACGCGACGAATTCAAAGTTGGATTCTAATTTGAAATTTAAAAATTTCACGGTGGCGGCTCTTTTGGGAGTCGCCACTTTTTTAAATGCAGAAACTTCCGCATTTGATGCTGGCAATATTGATTCAGTCAGCTCTTACGGGTTAACTGAAAACGAACAAGTATTGCGCGACAATCGCAAGCGTATAAGCGAGATGCAAACTAGTGTAGATAATACACGCGAGAGTGTCGAAGGTTTGCGAAGCGTCCTTGAAGGAACAAATTCTAAAATTTCTAACCTGGAAAACAGGGTGGCGGATCTAGAAATTCGTACTACGGGCAAAAGCCAAGGCAACAGCGAGCTAGATCAGATGAAACGAGATATCGCAACTATAAAAGCCCAAATTGCTGAAATCAATAAAAAATTAGGTAGTGGCAGTGGCGTAAAAAAAAACGCTGAATTAGACGCAGGTACTGCTTCGGTCCCTGCTAGTACAAAATCAGATTCCGATTTTAAATCAAAAGATCAGGCTTCAGTATTGAAAGAGGCTGACGCTTTATATGTCAAAAAAGACTATTCCGGCGCAAAAGAGCGCTACAATTATTTAGTATCTAAAAATTACAAGCCCGCTAAGGCAAATTACATGCTGGGCGAAATTTCATATTTCTCCGGCTCATACGCAGAAGCGATAAACTATTATAAAAAGAGCATCTCGCACAACGAGAGCCAAGACTACACCCCAAAGCTACTCTATCACACCGCGATTAGCTTCGATAAGATCGGCGATAAAGACAGCGCAAATAAATTCTACAAAGCGTTAAAGGCTTCATACCCGGACTCCAAAGAAGCCAAAGCCGCGCCCACTAGATAACCTAAATTTAAATACAAAATCAAAAATAAAATTTTAAATAGGAGAAAACTATGGCTAACAACCGAGTTATAAAGATGCATTATGAGCTAAAAGATGGCAAAACCGGCGAAATTTTAGAGTCAAATTTAAACTCCGACCCGATCGCCTTTCTTAGCGGCAAGGATCAAATCATCCAAAAACTGGAAGATGAAATTTTAAATCTACAAGCGGGCGAGAGCAAAACGGTTCGCATAAGCCCGAGCGACGGGGTCGGCGAGTATAAAGAGGACGCCGTGCAGATCCTACCTAAAGAGCAGTTTGCGGGCATCGATCTGGTCGTTGGTATGGAGCTTTTCGGACAGGCGGAGGACGGCGCGACTACCCGCGTGAGCGTCAAAGCTATCGGCGAGCAGGACGTCACTATCGACTTTAACCACCCGTTTGCGGGCAAGGAGCTGGAATTTAATATAAAGATCGTCGAGAACCGCGAAGCGACGGCAGACGAAATTCTTACCGGGCAGCCGGAGGGCGCGCACAGCTGCGGCTGCGGACACAACCATCATCACGAGGGGCACGAGTGCTGCGGCGGACATGGACACGATCACGCAGAGGATCACGAGTGTTGCGGAGGTCACGGACATGCAGATGGCCATGAATGCTGCGGAGGTCACGATCATGGAAAAGATCACGAGTGCTGCGGCGGGCACCACCACGAGCATTAGGATTTTTTATGAAATTTGCTTTTATCTTCCCCGGACAGGGTAGCCAAAGCGTAGGCATGGGCAGGGAGTTTTACGATAGCTCCGATCCTGCGCGCGCGCTTTTGGATGAGGCTTCAGACTTTACGGGCATCGATTTTAAAAATTTACTGTTTGAGCCCAACGACAAACTTGACGTTTCGGAATTTACGCAGCCTGCTATCGCGCTAAATTCTATGATGGCGCTTGCGGCGCTACAAGAAAGAGCGGATCAAGAAAAGCTTAACATCGCTCCGCAGTTTTTGCTCGGACATTCGCTGGGCGAGTTTAGCGCGCTAAGCGCTGCGGGAGGGATAGAGCCGAAGCAGATGTTAAAGCTAGTAAATATTCGCGGCAGGCTCATGCAGAGCGCCTGCGAGGGCAAAGGCGCCGGAATGATGGTGATCTTGGCTCTTGCCGACGAGGCGGTTGAAAAAATTTGCGCGGATGCGACGAGCGCAGGCAAGCAGGTTTGGGCGGCGAATTATAATTGCGACGGACAGATTGTAGTCGCGGGCAAAAAAGATGATCTCGCAGCGCTTGAGGGCGAGTTTAAAGCCGTGGGCGCAAAGCGCGCAATGCTACTTAATATGAGCGTCGCGAGCCACTGCCCGATGCTACAAAGCGCCAGCAACGAGCTTTTGGAATTTTTGCGCCCCGCGTTAAAAGAGAGCTTTGCCCCCGTCATCGCTAACGCCACGGCGCGCGCATATAGGACGAAATCCGAAGCGCTGGAGCTGCTTAAAGCTCAGCTTATCAGTCCCGTGCTTTACAAACAAAGCATCAAAAATTACGAGAGCGAGACGGATTGCTTCGTCGAGTTCGGCGCGGCGGTTTTAAAAGGTATAAACAAAAAGATCACGCAAAAGCCGACCTTCAGCATCACGGATCTTGCGAGCTTAGACGAGTTTTTGAAATTTGCAAAGGAGAACGGATGAAAGTAGCGATCTTGGGCGCTATGCCAGAAGAGATCGAGCCGCTACTATCCGCACTGCGCGAGCGGGGCGTGAGCGTGGAGGCTACGGAGCATGCGAATAATAAATTCTACGCCGCCAAGCTTAACGGTCACGATCTAGTGATCGCATATTCGAAGATCGGCAAGGTAAATTCCGCCCTGACCGCTACGGTTATGATCGAAAGATTCGGCGCGCGCGCGCTCATTTTTACGGGCGTCGCGGGGGCTTTGAAGCACGGCATTAAGATCGGCGAAATTTTATACGCCACCTCGCTCGTGCAGCACGATCTGGACATCACGGCGTTTGGGCATCCGCACGGATTCGTGCCCGGAAGTAAAATTTCAGTCCAAACCGACGCGAAGCTAAACTCTATCGCGCAAAGCGTCGCCGAGCAGCTAGGCATCACGCTAAAATCTGGCGTCATCGCTAGCGGCGATCAGTTCGTGGGCGATGAGGAGCGTAAGAGCTGGATCGAGCGGACGTTTGATGCGAGCGCGGTCGAGATGGAGGGGGCTAGCGTAGCGCAGGTGTGCGACGCGCTGGGTGTGCCGTTTTGCGTGCTGCGCGCGATAAGCGACGAGGCGGGACACAAAGCCGAGTTCGATTTTGACGAGTTTATGGTAAAAAGCGCGCAGACGAGCGCAAATTTTGTCTTAAAAATGATCGAAAGGTTATGATAAACCTCTCCAAAAAACTACTTCGCCGCGTCGGACAAACCAACGCCAAATATAAGATGTTCGAGCGCGGCGATAAAATTTTACTAGCTCTTAGCGGCGGTAAGGACAGCATGAGTCTGGCGCACGTGCTGAAGCACTTCCAAAGCGTAAGCCCGCTAGATTGGGAATTTCGAGCCGTCACCGTCACCTACGGTATCGGCGAGGATCTGCGCGAGATAAGCGCCCATTTTAAAGAGCACGAGATCCCCTATGAGATAATCGATACTAAAATTTTTGAATTCGGCAAGGAAAAGATCCGCGCAAACACCACGTTTTGCAGCTTTTGCTCGCGTATGAGGCGCGGATACATCTACTCTTACGCGCTTGAGCACGGCTTTAATAAGATCGCCATCGCCCACCACCTCGATGACGCCGCGGAGAGCTTTTTTATGAATTTCACCTTCAACGGCGCGCTTCGAACTCTCGCTCCGCGCTATATCGCCGAAAACGGGCTCGTGATCATCCGTCCGTTCATTCTCACGCGCGAGCGCCAAATCGCCGCCTGTGCTAGAGATAACGAGCTTCCGATCATGCGCGAGGAGGAGGTTTGCCCCGCGAGGCAATACGGCGGCAAGGAGCCCACTGCGCGCGCCGCTACGAAGGAGCTTTTGGCGCAGTACGAAAAGGCCCATCCGAGGTTTTTTATCAGCCTGCAAGCCGCCTTTGCCAACATCCACGAAGAGACCTTTTTCGAGCCTAAATTTTAAAATTTTAAGCGGTTTGATCTCTCGGCTAGAAAAGCCCCGAGCATAGCTTTTGTGGGGACGGAGACTTCGTACGCAGTTCCAACTTTTCGGCTTGAACGAGCTCGAGTGGGAGAGTGCGGCTGCTTTCCTCTTTATATTTCTTGGCGGCGTCGTGCCCGAAAAGCTCGTCGTAGCTCGGATCGCGACTCCCTATCTCTCTTGACCTCTATCGTGAGCAACTATGAGCGGAGCTATTTATAGGTCTGAGCCGTGTGTACAAGCTCGCTCTTTGTGCCCGAACAGATGCCGTTTACGCTTAAACGAACTGCAAATTACGGGTGGAGCTGTTGCGTCTGCTATGCCTAAACCATGCACGAGTGGTTGCCCTCTGCATCTAAGCTGCACGCACTGGCGGTTATGCCTCGTCCTGCACCTGAGCGGTTGCACGCGAGAGTAGTTGAGCTGCTCGTATATGCTTTTACAAAATGCCTGAGATTGATTGTAATGCCGCGTCTTTAGGCGCCGTGCTTTCATCCTACTCGGGCGCCGCTCAAGTGAGCTTTACAAGCAAGCGTTATGGGCTTGCAAAGCTCGCGCAAAAGATAGTTGTAGAAATTTTATTCCGAAAAGTATTTTTAAAATTTTACTTCACAAAATTTTAAAATTCTCAACCAGACTAAATTTTAAAATTTTAACGAAGCCCGATTCAAAACTCCGATGAAGCCGAATTATGAAATTTTACCCCGCAAAATTTTAAAATTTATCCGCAGGCTATAGTTTGAAGCGTATTCGTAGATCCGATCGTCGCGCGCCGTAAATTTAAACCGCTCTCCCGCTCCGCAAAATGTTTCAAAAATTTTACTTCGCAAAATTTTAAAATTTTAACTAAGCCGAATTTAAAATCCAGGCAGAGCCAAATTTTAAAATTTTATCGGAGCAAAATTCTAAAATTTCTCGCAGCCGAATTTACGCTCTCGTTTCATAAACGTTACCTTTTGAAATTTCGCCGCTCGCACCCGGTTAAATTTCACGCCGCTTCAAAGCTGCTTCAAAGCTACGCTGTCGCGCGCGTAGATTAAATTTTAAAATTTCGCGCACGCCGCATTTCTTCTCAAATTTACACACCGCAAAATTTTAACCGATTTTCGCTCCGAAATTTATGCCGCATTAATCGCCGCGGATATATAATAGCGAATGTCATATTTCAAGTAAGGAGTAAGCATGGCTACAATCCAACCAAGCTATAAGCTTTTCATTGACGGCGAGTTTGTGGGTGCCGAAGGCGGCGCGAGCCTAGACGTTTTTAATCCCGCTACCGGCGAGAAAATTTCAAAGATCGCAGATGCTAGCAAGGCGGACGTCGATAGAGCGGTCGCCGCGGCGCGCAAGGCGTTTGAGAGCTTTCGTCGCACCAGCGTTTATGAGCGCAGCGCGCTACTAAACAAGATCGCCGACGTCCTAGAGCAAAACGCCGAGTTCATCGCGACCGTAGAGACTATCGATAACGGCAAGCCGATCCGCGAGACGCGCGCGGTCGACGTAGCGTGGTCGATCGAGCATTTCCGCTATTTTGCGGGCGTGATTTTGGGTGAGGAGGGCAGCGCCAATATGTTAAAAGAGCGCTATCTATCCGTCGTCTTGCGCGAGCCGATCGGCGTAGTAGGACAGATCGTGCCGTGGAATTTCCCGTTTTTGATGGGCGCGTGGAAGCTCGCTCCGCTGATTGCCGCGGGCGATACGTGCGTATTTAAGCCAAGCTCCGAAACCAGCCTCAGCATTTTGGAGTTCATCCGCCTAATCGCGCCGCTACTTCCAAAGGGCGTCATCAACGTCGTAACCGGCAAGGGAAGCAAAGCAGGCGAGTTCGTCCGCACTCACAAAGGGCTCGATAAGCTCGCATTTACGGGCTCGACCGAGGTCGGCAGAGGCATCGCGCTAGCTGCGGCGCAAAAGATCATCCCCGCTACGCTTGAGCTTGGCGGCAAGAGCGCGAATATCATCTTTGACGATTGTGACTTCGATGTTGCGATCGACGGCGTGCAGCTGGGCATCCTTTTCAACCAAGGCCAAGTCTGCTGCGCGGGAAGTAGAATCTTCGTGCAGGAGGGCATCTACGATAAATTCGTACCGGCGCTCGTGGAGAAATTTAAGCGTATCAAGGTGGGCGATCCGCTCGATCCGAATACCCAGATGGGATGCCAGATCAACAAAAAGCAAGCCGATAAAATTTTAGAGTACGTAAAAATCGGCGTAGAAGAGGGCGCCAAGATCGCCGTGGGCGGCAAGCGACATAGCGCGGGAGAGGCTTTCGTCGAGCCTACGCTACTCGTGGACGTGCGCAACGACATGCGCGTGGCGCAGGAGGAGATATTCGGTCCTGTGGGCGTCGTGATTAAATTTAAAGATCAAGACGAGCTCGTCCGCATGGCAAACGACAGCCTCTATGGACTAGGCGGTGCCGTATTTACGCGCGACATCGCAAAGGCGCTCACGGTTGCACGCCTGCTTGAGACGGGTCGCGTGTGGGTCAATACCTACAACCAGATCCACGCAGGCGCGCCGTTTGGCGGCTACAAAGAATCGGGCATCGGTCGCGAGACGCACAAGATGATCCTGGAGCACTATACCCAGACCAAAAATATCTACATCGACACGATCTCCAAACCGAGCGGCTTTTACGAGCAGTAAGGGCTTGGTGCGGTATCTCGGGCGGTTTGCGCCGCCCGAAATTTTATTCTGCTTGACTTGATTGAGTATTTGATTTTAAGATTAATATAGGCTCATCATTTGGTGGTAAATTTTTATTTGCCAACCTTATGCCTTTATAAACATTTATCGTGATTTTAACATTTGGCATGTCTGTAACCTTTGAAAAATTATTTAAGAGCAACTTTATATCATCATCTCTAGCGCCATAAATGTTTGCTATACTCTCATATCTATCGGTAATTTTTCCACAAGACCAAGAACCGCCTAGATGATTTAAATCTCTTATTCCTTCAAATATTATTTCTTCTGCTTTGTCGCTATACTGATTCCGACATTCCCTGTCGTCGCAGCCGAATAATATAAATGCGGCGACTGTCAAAAAGAAACACTTTGTAAATTTCAGCATTCCATTTTCCTTAATTTGATTTTGTGTCTAATTTTACGGTTAATATATTCTTGCTAAATGGTGGCGGAGTTTTGCTGCCCCATTTCCAATATCTCTCATAAACCGATATAGTGATTTTGACGTTTGGAATTTGTGCCGCTTCTGCTACATTCTTTAATAAAGCCTCTAAATCATCGTTGCTAGATCCATAAAAATTTATGAAGTATTCATAGTTGTCAATAGATCCGCACGTCCAATCTCTATTTTCCTTATCCTTTAAATTATCGGTTATAATAGAAAACGCCTTATTATTGTATTCGTTGCGACATTCATTACCGTCGCAGCCGAATAGAACAATCGCAAAAAATATCGCAACAAGAAATTTCATGGCGAAATTAAAAAATCCGCCTGTTTTTATAGTTTGATAACTACGGTCGCAACCCATTTTCGCTCCTCATATAAAATATTCATATTTAAAATTTTTAAAATTAAAATATCTTACATTGCGTTCTTTTAGTAGAATTTTCAGCTTTTCAAAATCATCGCTCGCTATGTAGTCCATCGGTATAGAGATTGAGCCTAGATAAATCAATATATCATAAATATTCGGCTTAAATCTTATGGCTAAAATTTGTTTAAATGATATAGGGATTTTATATGCGGTGAATTCCTTTATATCTTTAAGCTTGATAACTTTTTCCCAGAAAAAATATTTCACGACTATGCGATCATCGTAGCATGCAATAAATTTAAAGCAATTCGGAATAACCGTCGTATAAAAAAGACCGATCAGCATCACCCAGCCTGCGATAGGCGCATAAGGCTTGTCAAGCATTATAAAAACAATGGCGATATAAAATTGCAAAATTTTAACTACCGCATAAAAAGGTCCATAAAAACGCCTCGCACTTTTTATGATTAGTAGCGGCTCGCTCGGTTTCGTATCGTTCATTTGGGATTCCTTGATTTTCCAAAATTTAATAAATAAATATTTTTAATATTAATGCAAAAAGCCCCAAATAAATGCAAAAATAGGCAATAAATGAGATTACGCAATAAAATACGCCTACGAATTTGTGTGCAAAATTTAAATTTTCTTTGGTTTCTTTCATAGATTCAATCAATACATTAAAATCAAAAAAATGTTTTATATAATTACCCTTCACATAAACGCTATTGAGCAGAATCACGCCAAGTAGCAGAAATATAAACCAGCCTCTAGCTAGGTCATAACAAATACCCATTTGCTCTCCGTCTATATAAAATATTCAGGCGAATTTTAACTTCGCTATACTTACGCAGCGTTTAAATTTAATCTCGCTGCGGCTACGCTAAATTTTAAAATTTTAAGCTAGTCTTTTTAAAGATCCGTTATCTGCGCGAGTGCGCGCAGGCGGGCGCATGCAAGAGATAGTCTCGGGCGCTGTTTTATCGCAGACTTCCGTCCACATCAAATTATACCGAGCCGCACCAAAGCCTCAAAACTCACGCGATTTCTAATTTTGCTATCGAGCCGCACTGAACCGCAGCCAAACTCGCGCTGCGAAAATCTAAATTTACGCTATAATCTTGCAAAGCGGAGCGTAGAACTCCTGCTGCGCGTGTGCGACGAAATTTAAACAAAGGCCCGCGAATGCGGGCTTCTTAGCTTTCGCACGGTTGCGGCGTAACGCTAAATTTAACGGAGGGAGTATGGATAAGGAGCGGTATATTTTTGAGAAATTTAGATCGAAGCTTAACGGCGATGATTGCGCCGTAGTCGGCGAGCGAGCTTATTGCAAGGATCTTTTCGTCGAGGGCGTGCACTTTCGTCGCGGCTGGCTGAGCCTGCGCGAGATTGGCGCAAAGGCGATGCTCGTAAACATCTCGGACATGATCGCGACGAATGCGCGTGCTAAATACGCCCTGCTGGGGCTTGCGCTGCCGCGCGAGATCGGCACGCGCGAGATCGACGAGCTGTGCGCGGGCGTGAACGAAACGGCGCAGGAGTGGGGCATACGGATCATCGGCGGCGACACGATCGGCTCGGATCGCATCGCGCTTAGCGTGAGCCTGATCGGCAAGTGTAAGCGCCCCGTGTTTCGCAGCGACGCGCGCGTGGGCGATCTCATCGCACATACGGGCGAGCTAGGCAGCGTCGGGCGCGATCTGGCGGTGCTTTTAAGAGATGAAATTTCGCCCGCTAACTCGCAGACGCAAAACCGAAACGATAAAATTTCGTCGGTGCAAGGCCCAAGCGATGAGTCGCAGGGTCTGAACGCCGAGGCTTCGGCGACACAAAATCCTGGCGATGAGGTGCGAAGCCCGGACGATAAAATTTTACCTGCGCATGCTAAGTTACAGAGCCTGGGCGCTGAAACTTTGGCAATGCAAATTTTGGACCTTGAGCCGCAAAGTCTGGACGATAAAATTTTGCCTACGTATGTTAAACCGCAGAGCTTGGATGCCGAAACTTCGACGCAAAATTCCGTGTCACGAAGCGGAGAGGATCGCAAGAGCCCTATGTCGCAAAGCCTCGCATGCAAAAATTCTACGTCGCAAAGCTCTGCAGGCGAAAATCCTGTGCCGGGTAGTGGCTCATATCGCTTGCGCGAGGATCTGCGCGCAAAAATTTCAAAGAATTCGCGCTTTGTCAGACCCGTTTTGCGCGATAAGTTTTTTTACAAGGCGGCGAAGCTCATCAGCGCGGCGATGGACATTAGCGACGGGCTCGCGCAGGATCTGCCCCGCCTGTTGGAGGCTAGCGGCGTGGGTGCGCGCTGGATCGCCCGCCCTAGCGAGGCTGCGCTGCAAAGCGGCGAGGAGTACGAGATTTTGTTCAGCTTCGCGCCGAAGTTTTTGCCTAAAATCTACGCGATTGCCGCTAAAACGGGCGTTTCGATCAATATCATCGCCGAAGTTTGCCCGCGCACGCCGCAAAGCTCTATGGAATTTCGCGGCAGCTCGCACCACTTCGCGTCTTGAAATTTACCGCGACCGCTTTAAATTTGACGGCGCAGGGTTTGGATTTCAGTTCGAAACGACGCGCCGGGCGAATAAATTTCACTTAGCGAGCGGGGCTGCGGTGACTTTGAAATCGGACGTTTTTGGGTCGTGACCGCGCCCCGCCGAACTAGGTAAATTTCATAGCCAAAGCGGGCAGTGCCCCGAGCCTTGCGGTTAAATTTTATAAATCCGCGCAGACGGCGTGCATCGCGACTCCGTCGTTTGCCACGGCGTAGAGGCGCCCGCCGCTAGCGAGCATGATCTGATCCAAGCCGAATTGAAACTCGCCGAATTCCACCTCTTTTAAGATCGAGCCGTCATCCGCGCTAATCAAAACCGGCTTGCCGCGGCGATCTGCGAGTAAAATTTTATCCTCGCACCACGCGAAATACTCGGTGCCGCCGGTATCAAGCTTAAAGATCACCTCGCCGCTCGCCGCGCTCACGGCATATAGATGCCCACCCTTACCGCCACGCCGTGTCCGCGAAACTCCACGCCCTGCATCGCAAGAGGATATGATTTTAGCATTTCGGCTCCTTAAAATTTGAAGCGATTATAGCTTAAATTTGGGCGCGAATTTTAAAATTTTGTATGCGCGTTGAAATTTTACGGCGCGCACGTTAAATCATACGATGCGCACGCTAAAATTTTATGGCGCGCGGCATGGAATTTTAAATTTCGCGGAGCCACGGAATTTTGTGGAGGGACAGAATTTCGTGAAGCCGCGGAATTTGGAATTTGAAATTTCGCCCCTTCACGTAGCCTACACGCAAGCTCGCTATCATACCGCTACACAATTTACAAAGGAGCCGTATGAGGGAGATCGTAAAAAAATTTGTCGCAGGCGACGCGGATATTATATTCGCTAGACTTTCCGTTATCATCGTGCTTGTCGTGATGGGCAACTACAAGTGGTTTGAGTTTGAGGTAGAGGCTTTAAAGCCGCTCTTTTCGCAGACGTGGCTTTCGTTTTTGCCCTCAGCGCTCGGGGACGCCGGCGCGAGCTATTTTTTGGGCGTGGTGGAGACCGTGGGCTATCTCTCGCTCATCGCGGGCTTTTTCAAGCCGAAGGCGGGCATCGTGGGCGATCTCATCGTGATCGTCATGGCGCTGAGCACGCTCAGCCTACTGCCGCAGTTGGGCAAGATCGACGGCTTTATCTTTAAAGACCTTTTCTTGCTAGGCCTTGGCTTGGTGCTGCTAAAATACGACCTGGCGCGCCTTTGCTGCGGAGAAAAAAGCTGCGATTGAGCCGTCAAAACATACTGGCGTCGGTTCCGATGCAACACTCAATGATCGCGCACGGCGAGCTTGAGGCTTTTGATTTGAGGCCTGCTTTGCCGGCGGGTGCGTGCTTGAGCTTGCTCGCTCGCATAGCACCCTTTAAAATACGGCCGCGCGCTAAAATTTTATGACGCGCAGTTGGAATTTATGGAGCTGCGGTAATTAAATTTTGCCAACGCTCAAACTCAAATTTATAAAATTTAAATCGACCTATCAGATTGTGCCACAAATTGAGTCGCGTTAAATTTGACAGCGAAAGCTTAATCCTAAGCTCAAAGCATTAGATTTAGATCCGGCTGAATTCGCATTTGATTAAGCGAAACGAAAAGCGCAAAGTTATATCATTCCTTAGAAATTCTGCAATTTTTTCGAAAGGATGAGATATGAAGCACTTTTCACTCTCAAAAGCCGTTTTTATGGCGGCGAGTTTGGCCCTGCTTGGGCTAACGGTTGCGAATGCGCAGGAGAAATTTTCCCCCGTCATCGTCATTCACGGCGGCACCAGCGGGCTCGATCTAACCAAGGAGGAATTTAAAATCCGCGAGGAGCCGATGAAAAAAGCGCTTTTGGCCGGTCAAGCCGTGCTTGAGAAGGGCGGCAACGCGATGGATGCCGTAACGGCGGCCATTATGGTGCTTGAGGACGATCCGAATTTCAACGCGGGCAAGGGCGCGGTATTTACAGCCGACGGATTTAACGAACTAGACGCCTCGATCATGGACGGCTCGACCAAAAAAGCGGGCGCGGTCGCGATGGCGCGGCATATTAAAAATCCTATCCTAGGCGCCAGACTCGTGATGGATAAGACGTGGCATACGCTAGTCGCCGGCGAGGGAGCCGACAAGCTCGCCAAAGAAAACGGCCTAGAGATGGTCGATCAGAAGTATTTTTTCACGCAGTTTAGATACGACGCGCTGCAAAAAGCCAAAGAGAAGCAAAAGCTGCTACTTGATAGCGAAAAGGCGAAAAAGACGTCGCTAAATTTACACGAGCGTCCGTATCTTGGCACCGTGGGCGCGATCGCGCTGGATAAAAACGGCAACCTAGCCGCAGCGACCAGCACGGGCGGCATGACAAATAAAATGACCGGCCGCATCGGCGATAGCCCGATAATCGGCTCGGGAACCTACGCCGACAACGACTCTGTGGCGGTTTCTTGCACCGGCACGGGCGATATTTACATGCGTGTAAACGCCGCGCACGAGGTCTCAGCTCTGTATAAATACAAAACCTCCGACGTGCAAAAGGCCGCCGAAGAAGCGGTACAAGAGGTCAAAGCGCTCGGCGGCAGCGGCGGCATCATCTCGATCGACAAGCACGGACACACCGGTTTTGCGTGGACGAAAGACAAGCTCGGAATGTATCACGGCGAAGCAAGGCTTGGAGACAAACCGATAGTCTACTGGCCGCTAGGAGACAAATAAGCGTATTTAGCCCCTTTACGCGGGGCTAAATTTAAATCAAATAGCGAGGATAAATACGCTTTTTATCGCACGTCTATAAAATTTGGCGTTTTCATCGATCAAGCGCTTCGACGAGGCAAATTTGGTTAAATTTTAATTTCAGCGCCTCGGCAAAGCGCAAATTTTCTATTTATTTAAAATTTTAAACCTAACATATATTGCCATCTTTTTATCGTATTCAAATCAGTCAAAACAATAAATTTTTATGCTTCGATAAGCCCATAAAGAGATCAAATTTGATCCTTCCTGTAAATTTGAGCTTTGAGGTTCAAATTTAAGCCGCCGGGTGGCTTCGCCGCAAATTTTATCCTCGCTCAATTTCGTGCCAAAAAGCGCATCGGCGACGAACCAGCGTAGATACTGGAGTCGTGCCGTCTCATTCGCACATCAAAACCGCGCGAGCTAAGTGGCGAAATTCGGCTCTGTAAATTGAATTTTACCAAAATCCATATTTCTTGATACCAAAGCGCTCAAATTTCAGGTAGAATATCGCCACATAAAATCAAGGCGGTAAAATGAGAAAATTTATAGTCGTTCGCGGACACGCGGGCTCGGGTAAAACGACTTTCGCAAAAGAGAAAATTAAAGAATTTAAAAACGAATATCCGCAGGCGCAAATTTATCATCTGGAAAACGATATGTTTCTAACCGATGAGGCGGGGGTTTATACTTGGTCGCCGAAGCTTTTGGAAGACGCGAAGCGCAAGGTCGCCCGCGAGATAAAGCAGGCGTATAAATTTGCCCTGGAAAACAAGACCAAAGATGTTCTTATCGTGCTTAGCAACGTGAGTGCGCGCACCAAAGAGCTGCTAAGCCTAAAAGAGCAAGCCGCCCAAAATGGATTTATTTTCGAGTGCTTTAGAATGCAAAATTTCTTCGCCTCCGAGCACGGCGTCGATGAAAATACGGTAATAGCGATGTTTATCAAGGTCGCAAACAACAAAATAGAGGGCGAAATTTTGATCCCGCCCGTTAATCCTATGAGCGAAAGCGTAGCGCAAAAGATCAAAGACGCGGCAGCTCTAAATAGGCGCGATCTGCCCTTTGATGCGGCGCAAAATACCTACGTAACGAAAAAATATATCGCCGCCACGCAGGATAAAAGGCTCTGGAGTGCGCGTCAAAGCGAGCTTTATCCCGAGCTTCGCACCTACAAATACTCAAAACGCGTCTTTTTCAAGGCTGATTGGGATAAGGCGTTGCTTGAGATGCGCGGGCTCATAATGGACGATGATCTAAATATCATCGTGCGTCCGTTTAAAAAGGTCTATAACTACTCGGAATTTACCTCGCGCAAAAGCCTTTATCCTATCGATATCACGGACCATACGCCCGTGCTCGCCGTGCGAAAGGTAAACGGCTTTTTGGGTTGCTGCACTTACGTAGATGTCGGCGAAAGCGGCGCGAGCTTTAACCGCCGCGTCATCTACTCCACGACGGGATCGACCGATAGTAGATTTGCACAGATGGCGCGCGAGCACTGCTGCAAATTTGAAGAGATTTTCAAACGCTATCCAAATAAAACTTTTTTATTTGAGATCACCGACGAGAGCGATCCGCACATCGTAGAAGAGGAACTAGGCGAGACCTTTATCGGGCTTATCGACGCTAAAACCGGCGCGCAAGCAAGCGAATTTGAGCTGGATAAAATCGCCGCAAGCACTGCCGGAGCGCTAAAAAGACCTTTTTATAAGGATGGCGAGCAGTATCTAAAAACGAGCTTTTCGGAGCTTAAAAATATAGTCAAAGAGGCGAAATTCGAGGGCTTTATGGTGTATATCCCAAGCCAAAACGATTTTTGCTTTAAGATGAAAACGCCTTATTATCTCGTGAATAAATTTTTCGCTCGCAGTAAAAACGAAGCGCTTTCCGGCAAACTGGATAAAACCAAGCTCGATGAGGAATTTCACCCATTGGTCGATCACATCAAAGCAAATGAGCGAGAATTCAGATCCCTTGACGAGCAGGGCAAGCTAGGCTTTATAAAAGAATTTTTAGAAAGAATTTAACGATTACCGCGCGAATATTTGACGCCGCGCAAATTTACGTAAAGCTCAAATTTGATGCAGCGATTAAAGCTTAAAGGAAAAATGATGATATTTTTTACCTCCGATTTGCATTTTTATCACGGCAATATTATGAAATACTGCCCTAAATTTAGGGCTTTTAACGACGTAGGCGAGATGAATGAAAGGCTAATAGAGCTCTGGAATGCCGTAGTGGGGCCCGAGGATACGGTTTATGATCTGGGCGATTTTGCATTTTGTAATAAATTAAAGGATCTAAAAAGCGTCGCGCGTAGGCTAAACGGCTCGCATGTGCTGATTTTAGGCAACCACGATACGCTCATCAGCCAAAACAAAGAAGCGCTGCTACGCGAGCTAAAAGACGACGGAAATCCTATCTTTAGCGATATCCTGCACTACAAGGAGCTAAATTTTGACGGCGGCGCGGGCGCGATGAAGGATGGCAAAACGGGTATCAGCATCTGTATGTTTCACTATCCCGTAGAGGAGCACAACCACGCCTCGCGAGGCTCTTTTATGCTTCACGGGCACTTGCACGACCGCGCTTCCAGCCTAGAGGGGCGTATACTAAACGTAGGCTTTGACTCGCACGGCAAAATTTTAAGCCTAGATGAGATCGTGCAAATTTTAGGGCAAAGGCAAATCACGACAAGATATTCGTGATCCTGGCTAAACACGGACAGCCGCAGCATTGATTTAAGCGTAGCCTGCCGCAATATCTTGCAAAAGTACCCGCATAATACCGGGATAGACAAAGGGCTCGGCGAGAAACGATCAAATTTGCCCCGCCTATTTTGACTTGGGCGGAGTCAAATTTAACAAAGCTATACTCCGCTTCGGCGTGACAGGGCGGAGCTAAATTTTAAATTTACTCGCGCGTAGTCCACGCCGACGCACCGAGCGGCAAGAATGGGAGGCGGGATAGCTTCCGTCGAGTATCAAAACCCAAAATGCGCGCCTTTTGTGCGAGCTATGAATACGGCGCGTATGAGATAGCAGAGCAAGCAGGCTCGATCGGCGTGCCGCGAAATTTTCGCGAAATTTTGCCGATTGTCGCGCGCGGTTTTATCTGCACCGCCGTTAAATTCTATCCCTAGCCGCCGCAATCTTGCCCGCGTCCATACAGAATTTCACGAAATTTTGTAGAATTTTCGCTTTGTATTCTGTAAACCGGCGGACGAAATTTTGCGAGCGCGACCGGATTGCATGCGTAAATTCCGCCGTCAAATTATAACCTAGCGTAAATTTTTACGAACGGAATCGCCAGCTAAATTTAAACCCGCGCGGTTAAGCCCAGCAAGCCCGCCTGCTAAAATTTCGTTCGCGCAGAATTCCATTTGAGTAAAGTTAAAATTTCACCTCAAATTCCGTCCAGTCCTCGTTGCTATCGCACGAAATTTTAAGCCCGAGCTCATCGCAATATTTTTTCACGATAAAAAGCCCGATGCCAAAGCCGCCGTTGCGCTCGTCAAAGCGGGTGTAAAGCTCGAAAATATGCGGCAAATTTTGCTGCGCTATGCCCGCGCCGCTGTTTTTTATGCGAAGAGAGCGCTCGCGCAGGCTTACCTCGACGCAGCCGAGCTCATCACAATATTTTATCGCGTTGCCAAGCAGATTATCGATGATCTTTCGCAGCTTAAACTCATCCGCACAAAAGGCTACCGGGCGCAGATCGGCGCTTAAGCTTATGCGCTTTTGCTCCGCAGAGACGCCGAAATACTCTATGCGGCTTTGCAGCAGCTCGCCTAAATTTACCTCCCGTCCGCTGCCGCTTTTGTTTAAGCTTAGCGCGGTTAGATCCTCAAATAGCGCGTTTATCGTATTTGCGCCCGTCTTGATATTACCCAGATATTTTTTCGGTTCGGTATCGAAAAGCTCGATACTCATCAAAATCACGCTAAGCGGAGTTTTTATCTCGTGCGTCGTGTCTCGGATGAAGCCGTCAAGAAACTCGATCTTTTCGTAAAGCGGGCGTAGCGAAAGGCGGATGATAAAATACGCGATCAGCAAAATAAGCGCCAAAACAAGCGCGCTCGCAGCTAAAATTTTAAGCTTCAGCGCCGCTAGCTTGCCCTCAAGCGCATCCGTTTTGATCGCCACGTAATACTCCGTGCCGTCCTTGGCGGTGAGATTAAACTGCTCGATCCTGCTGGTCCCCTCCATATACACGCGCGGCGCGTCATCCTTCGGCTCGAAATCCCGTGCGATCTCATCGCTGCTATTCAGATCCGCAGCGTATGCCTGCATAGCGTCGAAATCGCTCTCGTTTAGGCGCCCGCCGCGCGCGAGTTTAGCCTCTAAGCCGTGCTTGAAATCCCTGATCGCAAAGGCATCGCGATCCGCGATAAAAAACTTCTCCCGCTCGTAAAATACGCTGCTTACCAGCGCTAAAAACAAGACGCTAGTAAGAGTGTAGAGCAAAAAAATAGGTAGAATTTGACGCATTTTGGACACGGCGCGCTCCTAGAGATATTTGTAGCCGAGCTTGGAAGCGTTTATGATGCGATCCTTGCCCAAAATTTTTCGCAGCTCCGCGATATAAACGCGCAGGCTAAGCTCGCTCGGACTCTCGTCGTAGTCCCACAGCGCGGCGAAAATTTCATCCTTACTAAGGAATTTATCGCGGTTTTTCAAAAGCAGAGCAAGAAGCCTCGCCTGTTTTTGCGGCATCGACACGGCTCTTCCGTCGCGATAAAGCGCGTGCTGAGCCATATCGAAGCTAAAGTTTCCGCCGATATTTTCGCGCAAAGCGGCGTTGTGGACAAAGGTGCGCTTTAGCAGATTATCCGCGCGCAGAGCCAGCTCTTTTAGCTCGAAGGGCTTTTTGAGGTAGTCGTCGCAACCGCTTCCAAAGCCGCTTTCGACGTCTTGCAGAGTATTTAGCGACGTCGTGAAAATGCACGGTGCTCCGCACCCGGCCTCGCGCAGCTCGCGAAGCAGCGCAAAGCCGTTGCCGCCGATGATTTTGACGTCGAAGATCCACAGATCGAAGCTCTTTTCGTATGCTAATGAAAGCGCCTCGTCATAGCTTTTGCTGCCGCTGACCTCGTGCCCCGCGCCGCGCATATAGGTGCACATCATATCTAGTAGCATCCCCTCGTCCTCGACGATCAAAACTCTTGCCATAGTTCATTTCCTTGCGTAGAATTTTTGAAATTATACCCTGTGAAATTCCGCGTAAAATTTAATTGCGAAATTTCACGGCAAATTTTATCGCAGCGAAACAGCGCGTCTTAGCTTAAAAGTATGCTTACTAAATTTAGGCTTGTAAGATTGCTCGCCCGGTATATTATTCGCGCGGCGCGGCGCAAGAAACTAAAATTTTACGATATAAAATTTTCACGCCGCGGAATTTTAAAATTTACAGGCAAAACGCGGGGCTTTAAAATTCCGCCGCTACGAAATTTTAAAATTTCACGTCCTAAAATTTCGCCGCGAAGAATTTCAAAACCTTGCCTGCACCGATAAAATTTTGCGAAATTTCATCGGCGCTACGTCGCATAAATTTCAAGCTAAAATTCTAAAATTCTCGCACCATGTTTCGATAAAATAAAATTCCGCGCAAATATCGCGCGGAACTACGTAGCTTGCGCGCGGGCGGCTATTGCTGCGTCATAGGGCACACAGCGGCGCCCGCGTTTTGATTGCACGGCATCTCGCCTCTTGGCGGCATTGCCGGACCCGCGCCGTCGCCCATCCCTTTATGCGGCATATGGCCGCACTCGCCGGAAGCAGCCTGCGATCTGTGCGGGCCAAACCCATGAGCGGGCCTTTTAAATTTGCCGAAATTGCCGCGATCTTTGAGCTCGATATCCAGCCTATCCGCCTGCTCGACGCTTAGCTTGCCCGCCTGGGCGTTATAGTTTTTTCTAAACTCGTCTAGGAATTTCTCGCGATCCTCGACGCTCATAGCGTCCAGCTTCTTTTTAAGCTCCGTCTTAAATCCGCGCTTGAGATCCCTTGCCTGCGCCCTTAGCTCGCCTGCGCGCTTGTCAATCTCAAACGCCGCTTCGCTTAAGCTCTTGGCGTCGGCACCGGCGATCGAGGCATTGATCTGCTCGGGGGTGCTCGAGCTAAAATCTGCGGCGAACAACACGCCAGCAACTAAAACGCTTGCTAAAACAATCTTTTTCATTCTCTCTCCTTTGTGAAAGTTGGCGTGATTGTAATAAAAAGTCGTGAAGAAAAAGTTAAATGAAGCACACGCCGCCAAAATAGCTCGGCGCCATAAATTTAGAACTTTGATTTAAATTTGAAAAATTTTGCGCTGCGGCAAAAACAAAGCGGAAGCACAATGCGCGCAAACAAGGCTAAATTTTAAAATTTTAAGCGGAAGGCAAGAGGTGCGCAGCGCGTAAATTTAACATAAAATTTGCGCTGCATAAGTTGCATTAAAAAACCCGCCGTGCGTAAATTTAACGGCAGAGCGGGCGTATCTCGGCGCTGCGGACGGCGAAATTTCATCGCGTAAATTTAACCGCAGGGCTGCTAAATTTAGAAATTGCGGATGATTAAATTTCATCCGCAACGAAGCCTATTTTATAACGCCGCAGACCATTCTAGCGCCGCCGCCGCCGAGCGGCTTCGGATGGTCGCTGTGGTTATCGCCGCCTACGTGAACCATCAGCGAGTGGCCCTTTAGCTCATCTAGGCTCTTGATTTTCGGAGCTAGCACCGGATAGACCGCATTGCCCTCAGCATCGACGAAAAGCGCAGGCAGATCGCCCTTGTGGCCGCTATCGTCCCAAGCAAACGAGTGCTTTTTGGTATCGCTTGGATCCCAGTGTCCGCCCGCTTTCATACCTAAGCCCTTCTCGGTTGCGCCGCAGTCGGCGTTTTGATGCACGTGAAAGCCGTGCGCGCCGCTAGCAAGACCTTTTAAATTCGGGAAAAACGCCACGCCGTAGTTCGTCTCGACCGCTACGACCTCACCTACGCTCACGTTCCCTTTCTCGCCTAGCTGCTCCATCGCGATGACGAGGTGCTTGCCGGTCTTAGGGTCGAAATTTTGCATATCGCCGTGCTCGTGAGCGATCAAGGCGCTTGCAACTAAAATTGATGAAATTAAAAATTTCTTCATGAAAGATCCTTTAAAATGAAATGTGAGTGCAATTTTATCCAAAAATACTTAAAAAATAATTTTTCTTATTTAGATAAATTTTGCTTTTTATCTAAAAGACTTATCGCGAAGAATAAGATCAAGCTGAAAATTACGAGCAAAACGCTTAAAATCAGCGCCCGCTCGTTCTCTCCGTCATACACGGCATTGTAGATCGCAAGGCCTAACGTGTCGGTTTTACCCACGATATTTCCGCCTAGCATCAGCGTGATACCCACTTCGCCAAGCCCGCGCGAGAGCGCTAAAATAAGCGCGGAGCCTAGCGTTTTAAGCGAGCTAGGAAGGATGACGAAGAGGAAAATTTGAGCTCTGTTTTTGCCTAAAATTTGCGCGGCTTCGATTAGGCTTTTACGAAAGAGCTCAAAGCTCGCACACACTGGCTTTACAAACAGCGGCAGCCCCACTAAAAATGCGGCGATTACCAATGAAGAAAAGTTAAAAACGATGTCTAAATTTAACGCAGAGCCGATAAACCCGCTCTTTCCAAAGATGTAAAGAAGCAGAAATCCCGTCGCGATCGGCGGGAAGATGAGCGGAAAAATTACCAAAATTTCGACGATCTTTTTAAATTTGGCTTTGCTGAAAGCTAAAAAATACGAAATTGCTAGCCCTATTGAAATCAGCAGCAAAAAGCTGCAAAACAGGGCTTTGACGCTTAGTATCAGAGGATGCGCGATCCAAGCGATGTCGCTCATTTAAGACCGAATTTTGAAAAAATCTCTTTTGAGCGGTCCGATTTAAACTCCTTCATTACCTTTTCGCAAAGCGCCTCATCGCCGCACGCGCTAAGCCTTGCGATACCGATGAATGCGGGGCTGTAGAGGCTCTCGTCGATGTAGATCACCGAGCCGAACTCATCTTTTTTGGCGACCGCTTCGGTGCTGTTGATAAAGCCCGCCTGCACCTCGCCGTTGATGACGTATGCGACCACCTGCGGCACGCCCGCGACGGCTAAAATTTTATCTTTTACTCCGTCCATCTTGGCGTTTTGCAAAAACTCGTTCGTTCTGATACCGTAAATCGCCTTTTTAGGATCGGGCATCGCGATCTTATCGAGCTTTGCGATCTCTGATACATCGTTTATTTTAATATTTTTCGGCGTTACTAAAACTAGCGTGCCGCGCCCGATACGCTCAAATTTAGTGATATTTAGATCGCTTTTTTTCAAAAACGCCTCGTCGCCCACGATGAATGAAATTTTATTCTCGCGCGACTGAATGACGAGTTGGCCGAGGTTGGCAAACGATCCCGCAACGTCCATGCCCTCTTTTTTCAAATTTTCGATCACGGCCGAGGTGGGCTTTTTATATCCGCCGCCGGCCGCGATTATCAGCTGATCCGCGCAGAAAGAAACGCTTGCCGCAAGCGCTAAAATAAAAGCAATTTTTTTCATGAAAATCCTTTTTTGAAATTTTAAGAATTGTACAAAATATACTCTTATTTATTAATAAATCGCGTTTTTATGCCCTATTTTAGACTTTTGCGCCTTAAAATTTAAAATTTAATATTTAGATAAGCTCTATCTTTCCGCTAAGATCGCACACGCCCTGATTCCAAACCGCCGAGCTTACGAGCACGTCCGCGCCGGTAGCTGCAAACTCTGCGCAGTTATTCTTATTTATACCGCCCGCGGCGCAAATTTTAATCTGTGGCGCCGTTTCATCTCGCCTCAAAACGCAGGCTCTAAGCTCGCCCGGGCTCATCTTATCGCACATTATCGCATCGGGTGCGTAGCCTAAGAGCTCGCCAAATTCGCGCTCGCTCGCCACTTCGATCATTATCTTTCGCTCTGGCGCGCGCTCTTTAAATTTAGCAATCTGCGCGCAAAACTCGCTAAAGCTCGCAAACGCGCGGATATGGTTTGAAAAAAACAGGATGCTGTCATGCAGCCCCAGGCGGTGCATCGTTCCGCCGCCCGCGATCAGCGCATTTACACAAAACTCCTTCGCAAAAGGAAAGCTCTTGCGCGTCGCACCCAGCACGCAGCGCGGATTTGCCTCTCGCATCAGTGCAACCATCTCGTGCGCGTAGGTTGAAATTTTGCAGGAGTACTCAAACACGATCTGAACGATCTTCCAAGCTTTATGGAGGCTCTCGAAGCTTCCCTGCGCGCTAAAAATTTCTTCTCCCGCGCCAAATGCGCTTCCCTCGCGCGCTAGCCGCTGCGTCTCGCAACCAAAGCGCGCCGCTACCTCGCGCGCAATCCCCCCGCCGCTAAAGATCAGATCCTGCCTCGTTACGATCGAAAGCCGCGCGGGCGCGTTTAGATCCACAAAGTCCCGCAAAAGCTCGGTCGTAAGGTCCAAAAACGCGCCGTCGCTAGCGATTAGATCGTCGATTTTGCTCTGCGAAATAAACATATCTAGCCCACGAAGTGAATTTTAGCGGGCTCAAAGCGTGAATGCGCCTTTGTGACGCGAGACGGAAAGCCCAAAGGCATAATGCAAAACGCCTCCAAATGCCCAGGCAGATCCAAAATTTCTCTTACGCGCTCCATTGCGTAAATATCGGGCGCTACGCCGAGCCACGTGGTGCCAAGCCCCAAATGGTGCGCCGCCAGCCAGAGATTTTCTGCCGCACAAGCGCAGTCGTAGCGAGCGTAGGGCTGGAATTTTAAGCCGCTTTTGCGCGTGCAGACCACGATCGCAAGCGGCGCATCTTTCGTGCAGCCGCCGTAGGTGCCGACGCTGCTAAGTAGCGTAAGCACGGTGCGATCGCGTACTACGTAAAACTCCCATGAGCGCTGGTTGCCCGCACTAGGGGCTTGCATCGCGGCTTTTAGCACGAGCTCGATCTGATCGTCGCTCGGCATTTTCTCGGTAAAGTTTCGCACGCTCGTGCGTGTAAAAATTTCATTCATCGCTGCTCCTTTAAATTAAATTTCTAAATTCCGTTTTTTGCGAGCGGTAAAAAATGGAATTTAGAAGTAAGCTTGCCGCTGCGTTTGCTTGAGCCTTGCTTACGCTTTACGCTTATTTAGGCGCTGCGCGGCGGCCAATGCGCGCTAATTTGGTTTTGCTTGCCTGGGTGCGCCTCTTTTTGCATCAAAAAGCGCGCGAAACTGCGATAAAATTTCAAATCGCGCTGCTGCGAAAATCCGCCGCAAAGAACATCCGCTCAAACTTAGCTTGCTTAAATTTCGCTCACGAGCAAGCTCACGACCCGCGTATTTAAATTTTAATCCTAGGCCGCTATCTGGCTTGTTAAAACTGCGCGCCGTATACATCGGCATGCGCGTGTAGCTCGCGCGGTCCTTAAATTTCATCTCGCACGCAAGCCTGCGTCGATCTTTGCGGATAAAATTTTATCCTTCGCAGCAATGAAATTTCACCTTCGTGCCGAGCAAATTTTATCTTCGTCGCTCGGTAAAATTCCGCTTTCGCCGCTTTGTATTTTAACCGCACGCGTCCGCAAAGCACTTGCCGCGCTGTACCGCACGCAAAGCGCGCTCAGATCATCAAAAGCTCAAAATATCTAAAATTTAACCGCCAAGCACGACTAGGCGGAGCCATGCGCCGAAGCGCTATGAAATTTAAGCGTTAAGCCTGCTCGTCTATCAGCCTGCGCACGACGTAGCTTGCGATGAAAAGCCCGAAGCTCGCAGTCACGCCCATGAAGCTACCCATCGATTTGACGCGCGGCGGCTCGCTCGAGCAGACGACGTCAAAATCGCCCGCAAAGCCGCGCTTTCGCAGCTCATATCTGATCTTGCGCGCGAGCGGATCGCCTTGCGTCCGCCAAATTGAGCGGATTTCGATTTTAGCGGGATCGAGCCTCTTTGCGCCGCCCATCGAGCTTACAAATCCTACGCCCGCCTCGCTGCAGCGCAGCGCAAGAGCGATCTTAGCGCCCACGTCGTCGATCGCGTCGATTACGAAATCAAATTGCGCTAGGTTAAATTCCGACAAAAATTCCTCATCGATCCTAGCAGCGATCGGCGTCACGCCTTTAAATTTACGCGCGAAAACCTCGCATTTTAGCTCGCCTAGGCACTCGCTTCCAAGCTGGCGGTTTTGATTAGTGATCTCGAAGCGATCGCAATCGATCACGCTTAGATTCACCGCGCCGCTGCGGTACAGCGCCTCTATCGCCGCTCCGCCCACGCCGCCGCAGCCGCAGATTAAAATTTTAGCGCTTTGAAGTTTTGTAAGATCCTCGCCGAAAAGCAGGCGCGAGCGCGAAAAGCGGTCTACTACGACCTCACTCATCGTTTTTCATCCACCTTTCTAGCGCGCTCATCTGCTCGTGCGCGGTCAAATTTAGCTTGATCGGACTTAACGTCGCCCGCCCCTCAAAAAGCACGGAAATATCGCTATTTTCGTTTTTGCTCGCATCAAAACTGAGCGTGGATTTGCCGAGCCAATAATACTCAATTCCACGCGGATTGCGGTTTAGCTGCGCGTCGGTATCGTAGAGCTTCTCGCCGCAGGGCGCAACCGAAAGTCCCTTAAAATCTTGCCTTGAAACGGCAGGAACGTTTAAATTTAAAAACTGCTTCGGCGGCAGCGGAAAGCCTTTTTTAAAGATTTTCTCGACCAATTCCACCGCGAGCTCGCATGCGAGATCAAATCCGTATCGCTGCAGCGAGTCCGCGACGTAAAACTGGCTCACCGCAAGCGCGGGAATGCCTTGCAAGACCCCCTCCATCGCGCCTCCGCACGTGCCCGAATAGGTTACGTCCTCCGCGACGTTGGCGCCGTGATTTATGCCGCTTATCACAAGATCGGGCTTGCGATTATATAGCGCGCGGAGTGCCAAATACACGCAGTCTGCGGGCGTAGCGTCATCTAGTTTGAAAAATCCGTCGTCAAGCTTGATAAATCTAAGCGGACGCGTAAGAGTGAGTGAGTGCGAGCAGGCCGATTTCTCCGAGCTCGGCGCTACGATAGTGACGTTTGCGACCCCTCTTAGCGCGCTTGCGAGCTCCAAAAGTCCGCGCGCTTCGAATCCATCGTCGTTGGTGATTAAAATTTCTTTCATATTCTCTCTTTAGCTAAAATTTCATGACAGACCTATCAGAGCGGAATTCTGTCTGTAAAATTTTAGCGCTTAATTCTTTACTATGCAAAAATTGCTACTTAGCTTGCGCGGCGTAAAATTTCATCGTGCCAAATTTTTTCGCAAAAATTCCATCACGAAACTTAGATCACAAAATTCATAGAAAAATTCCGCCTTTTTGCTACGAAATTTTATCTTTTTTCGCTACAAATTTTTATAGCTTTTTATAGCCTGACACGCAATTTCATCGCCTAAATTTCACTTTCGAAATTTCTTAAATTAAATTTTGCGACCGCACTCCGCAACTCGCCGCAAAATTTGTCTTTTAAATTATCGTAAAATTTTACACCACGAAATTTTGCTTTCGCGCCGATGCAAATCCGCGGCATAAAATTACACGAGACTACCTATAACCCCGCTTTGCGGCATATCTCCTCGCTTACCTGCGAATCAAGTAGGTTCGAGCTTGGATAATCGTAGAAAAATCGGTGCACTTGGCGCACTCCGCTTCGCAATAAAGCTCGCGTACTAAGTGCGTTGCAGTCATTTTCGGTAATATCCTTGGCTAGCAATTTGAGATATTTTTGCCGATCGGAGCTTTTCAAGCTCGCCCAGCCAGGGCTTAGCGAGTAGGCATAGATCAGATCGCTTCCTTGCGCGCTAATTTCTTCGAGGAAGGCAAACTGCGCAACCTTAACGTGAGGCTTGGTGCCGCCTACGTCTGCTGCGATCTCGCTAGCTGCGGCTTTAGCGACGAGCGCGGGTGAGCCTAGCTTACTAAGCGCCTCAAAACGCGCCGTTACTGCGGGATCCTCGGTGACTTGACGCTTTTGGTATTTAGCCGCGCCGCAACCGCCCAGCAACATCGCGAA
This sequence comes from uncultured Campylobacter sp., assembly GCF_963518785.1. Classification (NCBI taxonomy): domain Bacteria; kingdom Pseudomonadati; phylum Campylobacterota; class Epsilonproteobacteria; order Campylobacterales; family Campylobacteraceae; genus Campylobacter; species uncultured Campylobacter sp. The sequence goes on along the minus strand of NZ_CAUQKJ010000005.1, from coordinate 78,979 downwards.
CGCGCCGCATAACGCTAAAATTTTAAAATTTCTCATCTTAAATCCTTTGTCGGCTTAATTTTAGCACATTTTGCTATAATTAACAAAAATTCAAAAGGCCAAATTTGAAATATTTAATCTCTTGCCTAGAACCCTCGGCGAACCTGCATTTCAAAGAGGTTCTAGCGCATCTTAAAAAGCTTGATCCTGCTTGCGAGATTTGCGGAATTTTCGATGAAAAGTTGGGCTCGCCGATATACAAAAGCAGCGAGTTTTCGGCGATGGGCTTTATAGAAATTCTGCCGCTAATTTTAAAAGCCAAGCGCGCGGTAGCGCAGATGACGCGGCTTGCGGCGGAGTGCGATCGCGTGCTTTTGATTGACTCGCCCGCGTTTAATCTGCCGCTAGCTCGCGCGATCAAAGAAAGCGGCGCGCGCGCGGAAATTTCATATTATATCCTGCCGCAGGTTTGGGCGTGGAAGCCGCACAGAGCGGAGAAGCTGAAGGCGTTTTGCGACAATCTGCTCTCAATCTGGCCTTTTGAGGCGAAATTTTTCGGCGCGGATTGCGAGGGAGATAAAGGCGCCGTGTCGCAAGAAGCGAAGAGCAAAGACTCTGCGCTACAAGAAACAAAAGATAAAGACGCTGCGCCGAAAGAGGATGCCGCGCGCCAAAGCAGCCAAAGCGCTAAAACCGCAAAATACTCTTTCGTGGGGCATCCGCTGCTTGACGAGATAAAATTCCAAAAATCAAGTTACGAAAAACAGGGCAAGATCGCTTTTATGCCGGGTTCTCGCAGGGCTGAAATTTCAAGACTGATGCCGATTTTTAGAGCCCTTGCGCCTAAATTTGAAAATAGCGAGCGAACCTTAATAATCCCGCCGCATCTGATGGATCAAAGAGATGAAATTTACGGGCCTCTGGACGGCTTTAGCATCGCAAACGATACTCCCGCCACGCTTAAGGATTGCGATTTTGCCTTCATCTGCTCGGGTACGGCGACGCTTGAGGCGGCGCTCATCGGCACTCCGTTCGTGCTGTGCTACAAGGCTCGCGCGTTTGACGTTTGGCTCGCGCGAAAGCTCGTAAAGCTAAAGCATGTGGGGCTTGCGAATATTATTTTTGATTTTTTGGGCGAGGAGCCTCTGCACGAGGAGCTTTTGCAAGGCGAAGTAAGCGCGCAAAACCTACTCGCCGCATACGAGCGCTGCGACGCCGCTAAATTTAAACTTGCGAGCGAGAAGCTGCGAGATTATCTGAAATTCGGCTCCAGCGAAAACGTGGCAAAAATTTTAACGCAGCCCGCGAGCTAAAATTTTAAGGCTAAAGCTTATATAATTTGATAAAAAAGAAAGGAAGATTATGACGACAGAACCAATGACGCTTTACGGATACGAAAAGATCACCTCCGAGCTCAAAGAGCTTCAGAGCGTAAAGCTGCCTCACATAGTCCAGCAGATCGACATCGCGCGCGGACACGGCGATCTGAAAGAAAACGCCGAGTACCACGCAGCGCGCGAAGAGCAAGCGTTTCTGCTCTCGCGCATCGCCGAGCTTAGCGACATCATTTCTCGCTCAAAGATCATCGACCCCTCGACCTACGAGCACGACCGCGTAAAATTCGGCTCCACCGTTACCTTTATGGACGTAGAGACTGAGCGGGAGGAGACCTACGTCATCGTAGGACTTAGCGAGGCGGATATCTCGCGCAAACTCATCAACATCAATACGCCGCTCGCGCGCCAGCTTTTGGGCAAAGCAGAGGGCGATGAGGTGGTGCTTCAGCTGCCATCAGGCACGCGCGATGTGGAAATTTTAAGCGTCGAATACAAGCCGATAAAATTTGAGAATTAGCGTGAAAAAAGTAGGCATCATCGGCGTTAGCGGCTATACTGGGCTTGAGCTGATTAAGGCTCTACTTTCTCACCCGGGCTTTGAAATTTCATATTTGGGCGCTTCAGCGCAGGGCGAGATAAGCGAAATTTTCCCACAGCTTCGCGGCGTGTTTGAGATGCGCGTAGAAGCTGCGGACGCTCGCGTTGCGGCGCAAAGATGCGATCTTATTTTCTTGGCGCTGCCGCATGAAAAAGCGATGGAATTTGCCCGCGAAATTTTAAAATTTAAAAGCATCAAGGTAGTTGATCTATCGGCTGATTACCGCCTAAGCCGCGAGCTTTACGAGAAAAATTACACCGCGCATTTAGATCCGCAAAATTTAGCCCACGCCGTTTACGGACTACCCGAGCTAAATCGCGAAAAGATCCGCGCGGCGCGGCTTACGGCAAATCCAGGCTGCTACCCTACCTGCTCTATTTTGGCGCTCGCGCCGTTGGTGCGGCTACTCGATCCTAATATCGGCGTATTCATCGACGCAAAAAGCGGAGTAAGCGGCGCAGGCAAGGCCCTTAAAGCAAGCAGCCATTTCGTAAGCGTGAACGAAAACGCAAATGCCTACTCGCCGATCTCGCATCGCCACGCAGACGAGATCAAAGAGCAGCTGCAAATTTTAAGAGGTGGCGCGTTTAGCACGCTTTTCGTGCCGAATTTGCTGCCGATTACGCGCGGAATGCTAGTTAGCGCGTTTGGCGTGCTGCAAAAGAGCGTGGACACAGAGGCGGTGCTGCGGGAGTTTTACGAAAACGAGCCTTTCGTGCGCGTCCGAAGCGAACCCGTGAGTATAAAAAACGTCGCAGGGACGCACTTTTGCGATATTTTTGTAAAAACTGCGGGCGATAAAATTTGGATCAACTCGGCGATCGATAATCTTTTGCGCAGAGCTTCGTCACAGGCGATCGCAAACGCAAATTTAATGTGCGGATTCGCCGAAGATACGGCGCTGCCGCGCATCGCGCACGGAATTTAAGCGATGAGCTTTTTGCAAAAGCCGTCACGCGCCGGAGCCTAAATGCAAAATGATCAAATTCAGACGATAAACCAGGGCGCGATATTTATCGGCGATGCGCATGCGGGCGCGAGCAGACCGCAATTTTTGAAATTTCTGCGCGCGCTGTGTTCCACGCAAAGCCTGCCGCCTCAAATTTTTATGATGGGTGATATGTTTGATTTTTTAGCAAACACGACCTACGTGCAGCGCTTCTACGAAGAGGAGATCGCGCTAATAAACGAGTTGTCGCGAAAATGCGAAATTTTTTACTTCGAGGGCAACCACGATTTTAATCTGCGCGAAATTTTCCCCCGCGCAAAAGTTTATCCAAACGCCGCGCAGCCCGTGAAATTTATCTGCAAGGGAGGCGAAGCGGTACAGATCGCGCACGGCGATCTGTTTTTGCCGCGCCTGACGCAGTTTGCGCTGCTTTCGCTGCGAAACAGAGCTTTTTTGAAATTTATGGATCTGCTCGATCGCGCTTTAAAATTTAAAATTTCAAAGATGATCTTAAAATCGCAGGAGGGGAAAAATCTATACAAAAAAATGCCAAATTTTAAGGATATAATCGCGCCGAAGATCGATTTTTACGCGGCAAATTTAATCATCGAAGGGCACTATCATCAAGATGAAATTTTATATTTTGGCGAGAAAAAATATATAAATTTGTGCTCGTTCGGCGCCGGGAGCAAAATTTACGAGGTCGCAAAAAGCGAAAAATTTACGCTAATTCCAAAAAACTTAAACTTAAATTAGCTATAATTCCTAAATTTTTGCGAGGATATTTATGATAAAGCTTTGTGTTTTCGACTTTGATTCTACGCTGATGGACGGCGAGACGATAGGTTTTTTCGCCGCTAAAATGGGCACGCAGCGACAAGTTAGCGAAATCACGAAGCGTGCGATGGCGGGAGAGCTTGATTTTTTCGAGAGCCTTAGCGAGCGCGTAGCGCTAATAAAGGGGATGAAGTTTAGCGATGCCAAAACTATCGCGGAAAGCCTGCCTTTCGTTTGCGGCGCTAGCGAGATCATCGCGTATCTAAAAGACAAAGGCATAAAGGTGATCGTCTTTAGCGGCGGATTTCATCTTGCCACAGACGCCGCGCAGAAAAAACTAGGCTTTGACGCGAGCTTTGCGAACTATCTGCATGAAAAAAACGGAATTTTAACCGGGCTTTTTGGCGGCGAGATGATGTTTGGCTACTCAAAAGGCGCGCTGCTTGCGCAGCTTAAATCGCTAATGGGTCTAAAGACGAGCGAAGTAATGTGCGTGGGAGACGGCGCGAACGACGTTTCGATGTTTCGCGAGGCGGGACTTAAAATCGCCTTTTGTGCGAATGAAATTTTAAAAGAGCATGCGAGCGTCTGCATTGAAAAAAAGGATTTGAAGGAGATTATGAAATATGTATGATAAAGCCCTAAATTTCAGCCTTTGGTGCGACTTTTTGGAGCGCGATTTTATCGATAAAGATTTCGACGAGCTGATCAAAAAAGGCATAATTAACGGCGCTACCTCCAATCCCGCGATCTTTAAAAACGCGATCCTAAGCTCCTCCGCATACGATGCAGCTAAAGAGGAATTTAGAAAAAAAGAGCCTAAAAAACTGTATGAAATTTTAGCTACCGCAGACATCAGAAGCGCGGCGGAGAGCCTGCTTAAAAATTTCATTAACGGCGATGACGGCTTTGTGAGTATCGAGGTCGATCCGTGCTTTGCAGACGACGCCGAGGCGATGTATCGCGAAGGCAAACACCTATACGGCACGATCGGCATGCCAAACGTTATGATAAAAATCCCCGCGACCAAGGCGGGCTACGAAGCGATGCGTGATCTGCTAAAAAAGGGGATCAGCGTAAACGCGACCTTGGTTTTTTCGCCGGAGCAGACCGCAAAATGTATCGAGGCGATAAAAGAGGGTATTGCGGGCTTTCGCCGCTACTTTCCGAAGGCAAATTTACCAAAAACCGTAATTAGCATCTTCGTTAGCCGCTTCGATAGGTTGCTGGATGAAAAAATGGTCGCGGCGGGCCTTCCTACCGGCAAAATCGGCACGATGAACGCTTCAAAATGCTACAATATCATCGCTAAAGAAAATTTAAACTACGTAAAGCCGCTGTTTGCGAGCACGGGCGTAAAAGGAGATGATCTGCCGAAGGATTACTACGTAAGCGAGCTAATGTATCCGGGCTGCGTAAACACCGCGCCGCTTGAGACCATAGAGGCTTTTATAAGCGGCGATCAAAAGCCCAAAATGCCGCCTAGCGACGCGCAGATAGAGGAATTTTTCGCTCGCGTAGCGGATGCGAAGATCGATATGAAAAAGGCATATAAAAAGTTGCTGGATGATGGTCTGGTAGCTTTTGAAGAAGCATTTAAAGAGATAATAAAAACACTTAAAAAGGAGAAATGATGGCGGGTTCTATAGATTATTCGCAGTATCAAGTTGACGCTTCTACGCTGGATTTTAAGCAGCGAGACAGGCTAAATAAATATTTGGAATTTCTAATCCAAAATGGTGGTAGCGACCTTCATATAAAATCGGGCGCGGTTATCAGAGGGCGCATCCACGGCGAGCTAGTAAAATTTAGCAAAACGCCATTTTTGAAAGAAGACGCGATGACGCTAGCTAAGGAGCTTCTCATCACGCGCTTTCCTGAGCTTATCGAGAAGAAGAGCGTGGATTTTACCTACAAGCTAAACGAAGATTATCGTTTCCGCGTTAATATTTTCTTTCAGATCGACGGTATCAGCGCGGTTTTCCGAACAATTCCGGTTAAAATTCCAGAGATCGATGATCTAGGTCTGCCGCCTTCGATCAAAGATATTTGCGACACGGCTATGCGCGGCGTCGTGCTACTTACGGGACCTACGGGAAGCGGAAAGACGACCACGATCGCAAGTATGATAAATCGCATAAATAGGCAAAGAACCAGCCATGTCGTTACGATCGAGGATCCCGTCGAGTTCGTATTTAAAGACGATAAATGCATCATCAATCAGCGCGCTATAGGCGAGGACTGCAACAACTTCGCAGATTCGCTTCGCGCAGCGCTGCGAGAGGATCCGGATGTTATATTTGTGGGCGAGATGCGCGATTTGGAGACGATCGAGACGGCGCTTCATGCCGCAGAGACGGGTCACTTAGTGTTTTCGACGGTGCACACTATTGACGCAAAAGAGACGGTAAACCGAATCATCGCGATGTTTGAGCAGGCTGAGCAGGAGCGTATCCGAATGACGCTAGCATCCGTCCTAGAGGCGGTCATCTCTCAGCGCCTTGCCCGTACTGTCGAAGGCAAGCGCGTAGCCGTCGTTGAAATTTTACGCAAAAATACCCGTATTAAGGATATGATACTTGATGCGCGCGACGATGAAATTCCAGACGCGATCGCCGACGGTCGCAACACCTACGGCATGCAGACCTTCGATCAGCACCTGCTCGATCTTTACAGAGATGGCATCATTACCCGCGAAGAGGCGCTGGATAAGGCCTCTAAGCGAAATGACCTAGATCTACAGATCAAAAACGTGGACCTTGCCAAAAAAAGGGATTTGGCGGCAGAATCAGGAGAAAGCGCCGAGGAGATGCTCGCAGGCGAAGTCGTACAGCTAAAAGAGATCCGCTAAGTCGTAAATTTTAAAATTCTAAATTTTGCAATTTAAAATTTTAAAGAATTCTGCCTGCCGCCGCGCAGGCGGAATTCTATTTGCTTGCTCGTGCATATACGAGTATGTCTTGAGTTCGCAGGATTTAGCGTAAATTTAATCGGCTAAATTCCGTGCGGCTTTACTTCTAAATTTCATCGCGGCGCTTAAATAGATTTAAAGCAACATTTAGCTATTATCACGCTTCATTTTTTCACAAAGGAAACCTAATGTTAGAAGGTATCGTTAGAGATAGTATCGGTAAAAGGGCCTCAAAGTCCCTAAAACGAGATGGTTATCTAATCGCTAATATTTATGCGAAAGGATTTGAAAATATCAACGCAGCGTTTAAAGTAAACGACTTTATCAAAGCTATGCGCGCAAAAGAAGATCTTCCCTTCGAGGTTAGCGTGGGCAGTAAGACATATCGCGTCATCGTGCAAGAATACCAAAAGCACCCCGTCACAAATACCCTAACTCACGTAGATTTACGCGTAGTTCAGGATGACGTCGTAAGTAAATATTTAGTGCCGGTTAAGGTAACTGGCGTCGCTAAAGGGCTAAAAAACAAAGGTATTTTGGTGCAATCCAAGCGCCGTATCGCCGTAAAATGCGCAGGCAAAGATCTACCAAACGATTTTACGCTCGATGTGAGCGATCTTGACGTAGGCGATTCGCTTTTGATCCGAGACATTCCGGTAAAAGAGGGCGTCAGCATCATCCTAGACGGCTCAGTAGCGGTAGTCGGAGTTACTTCGGCTAAATAGGGGTGCCTATGATACTGATCGCAGGACTTGGGAATCCTGCTCAGAAATACGCAGACACCAGACACAACGTCGGTTTTATGCTAATCGACGAAATTTTAAAGACGGGCGGCTTTAGCGAGCTCGGCTCGTCTAAATTCCAAGGCGAGCTTTTTAAAAAGGGCTCGCTGCTTCTTTTAAAGCCTCAAACTTTTATGAACTTAAGCGGCAACTCCGTAAAGGCGGTGAATGATTTTTATAAACCCGAGCGCATCATCATAGTGCACGACGATATAGATTTGGATCTGGGCGCCGTTAAATTTAAAAAAGGCGGCAGTAGCGGCGGGCACAACGGCATCAAATCGATCGATGCGCTAATCGGTGCAGATTACGAGCGCGTGCGTATCGGCGTGGGCAAAAAACGGCAGGACCAGGATGCGGCAAATTTCGTGCTCGGAAATTTTAACGAAAGCGAGCGCGAGAAGCTGAGCGAAATTTTACCCTACGTCGCGCGCGCGGTAGAGGAGCTCATTTGCTCGGATATAGAGCAGATCGCGCAAAAATTTACGATTAAAAAGGCTAGGGCGTGAAGTTATACGTAAAATACGCGGCTCTTTCCTATCTGAAGTATTTTTTTATCCTTCTAATAGCCCTTGAGTGCTTTTACGTAGGCATCGATGTGCTTACCAATCTCAAAGATTTTCCTTCAAGCGCGAATACCGCTCTTTTGTATATTGCTCTAACCGCAGCGGTCGCGCTTAGCTACACGCTGCCGCTAAGTCTTATTTTTGCGCTTATTTTGATGGGTTTTAATATGATCCGTAGCAACGAGCTGGTGAGCTTTTATGCGCTTGGAGTTAGCAAAAACGCTCTGATAATCCCTCCATTTTTGATCGCACTTGCGATTACTGCGGGCTTTATAGCTTTAAATTCCACCTCGTTTGCATACGCGCTAAAATTTCAAAAGAATTTAACCGATTTATCGCCTACGGGGGGAGATATGTTTTTGAAATTTGAGGGTAAATATATCTACATCAAAGCTCTAAGCGGCAAAAACGCAAATGATATAACGATCTTTAATATAGGGGATAACTCCGTTGCTTCGCGCTCGCATGCAAGCTCTGGCGAATACGCAGGCAAAATTTGGCATCTGCGCGACGTAAATACTACCACTTTACCAGCGCAGCTTAAGCTTGGAGGAAGTGGATTAAGAAGTGAGTTTAGCGCGCAGAGCGAGGCGCTTAAGAGCTTTGATCCAAGCTCGATTGCGAGCGTTTATGATACGAGTAATGTATATTCGATCAGGGATGCTTTGCGTTCGATCCGCACCTTTTCGCATCAAGGCGTGAATATCTCTACTATAAAAGCAAGTCTTTATAATATGATATTTTTCCCGTTGTTTGCACCTTTGGCGGTATTGGTTCTGTATTATTATCTGCCCGTTACGGGACGATTTTTTAATCTCGCGCTGCTAAGCTTTGGATTTTTTATCGCTACGCTATGCGCTTGGGGAGTGCTTTTCGTGTTAATTAGGTTTTCTCTCAACGGCGTCATCATCCCAGAACTTGGCATTATCGTGCCCATAACAGCGTTATTAGGCTTCGCAGTATTTTTAGTTTTTAAGCATCGTTAAGCCTTGATTTGTTAGAATGGCGCAAAATTTATCGGTGGAAATTCTATGGATTATTCAAGCTTAGCCCGCAAATACGGCACCCCTTTATACGTTTACGATTTTAACGAGATACAAAAGAATTTCATAGCGCTCAAAGAGGCCTTCGCAGCGCGCAAGTCGCTCGTTTGCTTCGCTATTAAAGCCAATTCCAACCTTAGCGTTTTGAAGTTTTTGTCAGATCTGGGCAGCGGCTTTGACTGCGTCAGCATCGGCGAGCTGCGCCGCGCTCTGTATATCGGCGCAAAGAGCTATAAGATCATATTTTCGGGCGTCGGCAAGCAAGACGGCGAGCTAGAATTTGCGCTAAAGTCGGACATCTTGCTGATAAATTTAGAAAGCGAAGCCGAGATGCTGCGCTTAGAGCAAATCGCGCAAAAGCTAAATAAGCCCGCTCGCATCAGCATCCGCGTAAATCCGAACGTTGACGCCAAGACCCACCCCTACATCTCCACGGGGCTAAATGAGAACAAATTCGGCGTCAGCATCGAGACTGCGCGCAAGATGTATATCTACGCCAAAAAGAGCAAATTTTTAAATCCCGTCGGTATCCACTTTCACATCGGCAGCCAGCTTACAGACATTTCTCCGATCTGCGACGCCGCAAAGATCGTAAGCGATCTGCTGCGCGAACTGCGAGCCCTTGAGATCGATATAAAATTTTTCGACGTGGGCGGCGGCATCGGCATCCGCTACGAGGATGAAAAACAGATCGTGCTCTACGACTACGCGCAGGGGATCTTGCGCAGCCTAAGCGGGCTAGACGTCACGATCGTATGCGAGCCGGGGCGCTTCATCGCGGGGGCTGCGGGGGTATTTCTTACCCGCGTGCTTTACGAAAAACAAAACTGCGGCAAGCGCTTCGTCATTGTTGATGGCGCGATGAACGATCTCATACGCCCGAGCCTCTACGGCGCGCACCACGCCATCGAGATCGTTAGCGCTTCGGAGGGTATAAATTTGAACGAAGCTGGCGCTAGCGAAGTAAATTTAGACGGCAGAGGCGCGGATCAAATAAACGGTTCGTGTGTGGATGAAAAAATTTCAAGCGTAAATTTAAGCGAAGCTAGCCCCTGCGACGTTGTGGGCCCGATATGCGAAAGCGGCGACTTTTTGGCCAAAGGGGTAAGCTTGCCTAGCCTGCAAAGCGGCGATCTGCTCGCGATCAAAAGTGCCGGCGCCTACGGCTTTTCGATGTCGAGCAACTACAACACCCGCTGCCGCGCCGCCGAGGTCGCGGTTTACGACGAGCAGGACCGCCTGATTAGAAAGCGCGAGAGCTTTGATGAGCTAATCGCGCTCGAAAAGGATCTCGTATGATCAGCGCGGCAAGCCGCTTAAAACATGGCGCAATTTTAAATTTCAAATCCGAGCGTGCAGCGGCTTTAAATTTTAACGCCATGGCGAGCGCGGCCCTAAATTTTAAACGCACCGCCGCTTTAAATTCCGAGCCTAAATGCGTCCCTGCTTTAAATTTTAAATCCGAACAAAATGCGCTTCTAAATTTTACGGCAAAACGAAGCCCCGTTTTAAATTTTAACCGCGCCTCTTTAAATTTAAGATCTCGCTGCGATGGATTTTATCGCGCCTTCTTAGCGTGCGGAAGTTGTGGCGCAGCTATCCTAAGCGATGAAATTTTAAGTTCGCGCGGTAAAAATTTCAAAGCGTACGGCAAAAGAGGCGGCGTGAAATTTTTAAAATCCGCGCCGAAATTCGCGGGCGAGCAAAAGGAGGGTTGTGATGCAAAACATCGATGATCTGCGCGTTTGTATCGACAAGCTGGATGATGAAATTTTGCGCCTTATCGACGAGCGCATGGGGTTTGTCAAAAAGATCGGCGAGCTGAAGCAGACCGCGGGCAGCGCGATCTACCGCCCGGAGCGCGAGCGCTCGATCATCAGCAGGCTGGACGGCGGAAAGGCGCAAAATTTAAGCAAAGAGGCGATCGAGGCGATATTTTTTGAAATTTTCTCGGTTTCACGAAATTTAGAAAAGCCGCAGATAGTCGCGTTTTTAGGGCCTTTCGGCACCTATTCGCATCAAGCCGCCAAGAGCCGCTTCGGCGCGGTAAGCTCCTATCTGCCGCTCTCAAACATCGAGGCGGTCTTTAAGGAGCTTGATAGCGGCGAGGCCAAATACGGCGTCGTGCCGATCGAAAATAACACCGAAGGCGCGGTGGGAGCGACGCTTGATTGCTTGCGAAAATACGAGGGCGTTAAGATCGTCGCCGAAATTTATATGGATATCCACCACTGCTTTGCGAGCCACTGCGACGACGTAAGCACGGTGGATCAGATATTCTCGCATCCGCAGGGATACAATCAGTGCCTTAAATTTTTAGACGATCACGGCCTTAGCGGCGTTAAATTTACCGCGACCAAATCGACCGCGCTTGCGGCGCAGATGGCGGCTGCCACGCCGCACTCCGCCGCGATCTGCTCCAAGATCGCCGCCGATCTTTACGGCGTGCCGATGATGTTTCAAAAGATCGAGGACAACTCCGCCAACCGCACGCGCTTTTTCGTGCTGAGCGACTTTAAAAATCAAAAGAGCGACCGCAACAAAACGAGCATCCTAGCCAAAACCGACGACCGCCCGGGCGGGCTCGTGGACTTTTTGCAGATGTTTCGCAACGAGGGGATAAATTTAACCAAGCTTGAAAGCCGTCCGGTTAAGCTTAGGGATTTTAAAAGCGTCTTTTACATCGATTTTGAGGGGCATGTGGATGACGAACGCGTGGCGCGCGTGCTGCAAAACGCGCAGAAAAACGGGCACGAAATCACCTGGTTGGGAAGTTACATAAACGGAGGGGAGTGATGAAATTTAACGAATTTGTAGAAAATCTAAGCAATTACGAAGCGGGCAAGCCGATCGAGCTTGTGGTGCGGGAGTTTGGTATCCGCAAGCAGGACGTGTTAAAGCTTGCCAGCAACGAAAACCCTTTCGGCACTAGTGAGGCGGTGCAGGAGGTAATCGTGCAAAATGCCGCCTATGCGCATCTTTACCCCGATGATTCGATGTATGAGCTAAAGGGCGCGCTCGCCTCGAAATTCGGCGTGGAGCCGCAAAATATCATCATCGGCGCGGGCAGCGATCAGATCATCGAGTTTGCGCTGCACGCCAAGCTCAATTCGCGCCGCGCGATACTGCAAGCGGGCGTCACTTTCGCGATGTACGGCATCTACGCAAGCCACTGCGAGGCTAAAGTTTACAAAACGAGCGCACAGGAGCACGATCTGGCTGAGCTTTTAAAAATTTATAACGCGCACAGGGATGAAATTTCGGTCATCTTTTTGTGCGTGCCGAACAATCCGCTAGGCGAGTGCTTGGATGCGGAGGCAGTGTATGAGTTCGCTCGTAGCGTGGATGAGGATACGCTTTTGGTGATCGATGCCGCATATAACGAATTTGCGGCGTTTAAAGATAAACGCAAAAAGCTCGATCCGAAATTTTTAATTCAAAATTTTAAAAACGTGCTCTATCTAGGCACCTTCTCAAAGGTTTACGGCCTGGGCGGTATGCGCGTAGGCTACGGCATCGCGCCGCGCGTAATCATAAACGCGCTTTATAAGCTACGCCCGCCTTTTAATATCACTACGCTTAGCCTCGCAGCGGCGATTGCGGCACTAAAAGACGAGGCTTTCGTGCAAAAGAGCTTGCAAAACAACGCCGCGCAGATGAGCCGCTTCGAGGATTTTGCGCGTGAGCGAAATTTGGAATTTGTCCCTAGCTACGCAAATTTCATCACGTTCAAACTTAGCCCGTCGCTAGATAGTAGCGAGCTTTGCGATAGACTTCTGCGCCGCGGTATCATCATTCGAAATTTAAAAAGCTACGGGCTAAACGCCGTGCGCATCACGATCGGCACGCCTGAGCAAAACGATCGCATCTTTGGCACGCTGGGAGAGATTTTGAGTGGATATTAAAAATAAAAGCCTAGAGGAGCTACGGGAGCTTTGCACGCAGATCAGGGCGCGCATCATCGAAGTCGTGAGCAAAAACGGCGGTCATCTAAGCTCAAACATGGGCGCGGTCGAGCTCATCGTGGCGATGCACTACGTATTCGACGCCGCGAGCGATCCGTTTATCTTCGACGTAAGCCACCAAAGCTACGCACACAAGCTTCTAACGGACCGCTGGGAGGAGTTTAGCTCGCTTAGGCAGTTCGGCGGCATTAGCGGCTACACGAAGCCTAGCGAGAGCAAATTTGATTACTTCGTGGCGGGGCACGCCTCGACGTCGATTTCTTTAGCCGTGGGCGCGGCAAAAGCGATAAGCCTAAAGCGCGAAAATCGCGTGCCGGTGGTGCTCATCGGCGACGGCTCTATGAGCGGCGGCATGACTTATGAGGCGATGAACGAGCTCGGCGATCTGCGCCTGCCCTGCGTCATCATTCTAAACGATAATAAAATGAGCATCAGCAAGCCGATCGGCGCCTTTAGCAAATACCTAAGCCAAGCGATGGCGGGCGAGACCTATCAAAAATTTAAATCCCACGTAAGAGAGCTGCTCTCCCACGCCCCGCAAAGCGCTACTTACATGGCAAAGCGCTTTGAAAATTCCTTAAAGCTCATTATACCTGGGATGTATTTTGAGGAGCTGGGGCTCGAATACATCGGCCCTGTCGACGGCCACGACCTAGCCGATCTCATATCGGCGCTAAAGACGGCAAAAAGCGCGCGCAAGCCCGTCGTCGTGCACGCTCAAACGATCAAAGGCAAAGGCTATGACAAGGCCGAGGGATATTTAGAGAGCTGGCACGGCGTAGGGCCTTTCGATATTAAAAGCGGAGAATTTAAGAAAAAATCCGCCGCCAAAAGCGCCACGCAAATTTATGCCGAAGCGCTTTTAAATTTGGCTGCTAAGCATGAAAACGTCGTGGGCGTGACCGCTGCGATGCCAAGCGGCACTGGCATGGATAAGCTGATCGAGAAATTTCCCCACCGCTTCTGGGATGTAGCGATCGCCGAGCCGCATGCGCTAAGCTCGATGGCTGCGATGGCGCGCGAGGGTTTTAAGCCGTATGTTACGATATATTCGACCTTCATGCAGCGCGCGTTCGATCAGATCGTTCACGATGCGGCGATTATGAATTTAAATTTAGTCCTTGCGATGGATCGCGCGGGCATCGTGGGCGAGGACGGCGAGACGCACGAGGGGGTCTTTGACGTGAGCTTCTTAAATGCGATTCCGAACGTCAGCATGTGCGCGCCGCGGGACGAGGCGAGCTTTAAGCGGATCATCGAGTACTCCTACGCGCATGAGGGGGTTTTGGCGATCCGCTATCCGCGAGGAAGCTTTATCTTGGACTGCGACGAGACCGGCGCGCCTGCAGTAGAGCTTGCAAAATCGGTGTTTTTGAAGCGCAGCGATAGCGCGCGAGTAGCGCTGATCGGCTACGGAAACGGCGCTGGCAGAGCGTATAAAACGGCCGAGGCGCTGGAGGGGCAGATCGAGGCGGACGTCGTGGATCTAGTCTTTGCAAAGCCTTTAGACGCCGAGTTTTTGCAAAATTTAGCTCGCAAAGATAAAATTTGGTACGTCTTTAGCGACAACGCCAAAAAGGGCGGCGTCGGTGAAATTTTAAGCGCATTTTTGCAGGAAAATGAAATTTCGGACGTAAGGATCGTGAGTTTCGAGTTTGCTGATATCTTTTTACCGCACGGCAAGACCGCCGACGTGGAGCGCAGCTTGGGCTTGGACATACAAAATTTGATCGCGCGAATATTAGGTGATAAAAAATATTAGTTAATATCAACTTTGTTTAAAGTAAAATTTGATAATATCGCTTTAAAATTTTTGAAGGATAAAAATGAGCCATGTAGAACTACTCAAAACTTGCGGGCTGAAAGCAACTCCGCAAAGATTGTGCATCCTAAAGGTACTGGATCGCCACGAGCATCCAAGCATAGAAGCCCTGTATGAGGGGATCAAAGAGGACTATCCGTCCATTTCGCTGGCGACGGTTTATAAAAATCTAAACACCCTGCTCGACGAAGGCGTCGTAGTCGAGGTCAATGCGCCGAATAAAAAGAGCCGCTACGACATCTATCAGATGCCGCACATACACGTCGTGTGCGAAAAATGCGGCAATGTCACGGATCTTTTCATGGATGATGCCTTTAATAAGGACATTTTGCAGACCATCGAGCGCAAAGCGGGCAATTTCGTTCGCAAGCTGAATATCACGGCGACGGTCGAAGAATGCGAAAAGTGTAGATAGTTTAAAGAATTTTCTGCTATTATTACCCACTTTATTTTTGGAGCGGGTATGCAAACTAAGCGTAAATTTTTATTGAGCGACGATTCAATTCTGCGGACGCTAGAGCGTGCGGGGCTGAAATGTCGCAAAGTAAAGATCGCTTGGTTTTATACTTCGTTCTATCCCGAAATTTATTATATCCGCCAAAACGACGAATGCTCTTTGCACCACAAAAAAGAGGATCTCGACAGACAAACTCTAAATTTTAAAATTTCAAAAGATGATTTCAAAGAGGCTTTAAAAAGCAGGATCGCTCGCGTCGTGCAAAAGAACCGCTACGGCTTTGCTAACGACGAAGCGGAGTTTTGGCTAGAACTTTACGGCGGCGAGCTAAGCACGCTCGTGATTTTGCGAGCGAAATTTCAAAGCGAGACGGCAAGCGCAAATTTTGATTTTACAAAAACCTTCGGTAGCACCGATTTTTGCGAGATCACCGACGATTACCGCTACAAAAGCCGCTATCTAGCGCGCTACGGCATCCCGCCGCGTTCGCTTGATTTCGCGCACGCCCGCAGCGTTTTTAAAAAATTTAGCCGAGTTAAATTTTTCGCGCCGCCCTATGCGGACAGCGTTAAGCTCGCGCGTTTGGCGCTTGAGCTAGCGTGGACGAGAGCGTGCGGCGCAAAAAGCGAGTATCAAAAAAGCCTAGCCCCCGAAGCGCTTCACGAGCTGCGCGTGCCGATCCGCAAATTTAGAGTCGTTTTAAAGCTATCCGCGCCGCTTTTTGAGGCGGAAAAAAGGGGTGAAATTTTAAAACTGCTCGCAGGATTTATGAGCCGCACCAATCAGCTGCGGGACCTTCACGTTTTTGCGGAGTTTTTAAAAGCCGACGACGCGCCTGCGAGCTTTTTGCAGCAGCTAAATCTTATCGCAAAGCGCTCGGAGGATAAAATTTTAGAATTTCTTTCTAGCGCGGAATTTGCCGATTTAAACGGCGCTATTAGCGGCTTTTTAAGCGGCGCGGACGGCATCTACGCGCGCAGCGAATATGAAAAAATTTCAAAAAAGTTCGCCTCCGCTCGCCTTTGCAAGCTGATTAAAAGCTTGCGCGCGGAGCTAAAAAATTTACAGCAAGGCTCGTCTCTGCAGGCATTTCATAACGCGCGCATAGGGCTAAAGAGGTTGCGATACGCGCTTGAAATTTTTGCAAGAAGCTTTGATGAGGGTTGCGTCAGGGAGCTGTTTAAACGCACCAAGGCCGCTTGCGAGGATTTCGGCGCGCTGCAAGATATCAGCGTATGGCAAAATTTTATCGCGATCTATCAAAAAGCAAGCGATAAAAGCGGCGTCGCGTTTGCGTATCTGCTGGCTCTGGACGCCCGCTTAAACGACCGCCGCGCCGAGCTGGAGGAAAAAATTTTAAATGAAAAAGAGGCTCTTTTGCGCGCGCTGAAAAGATCGCTGCGTAAAATCAAAGCATACAAATAAGGAAGACCCGTGCAAAAACAGGAAAAAATCATAAAGATGTTCGATCAGATCGCGCCTACCTACGATCTAGCAAACCGCGCCATCAGCTTCGGCGTGGACGTTTCGTGGCGCAAAAAAGCGGTCGAGCTGACGCTTGAAAAGCTTAAAGGAAAGCTCGTGAGTATCGCCGACGTCGCGTGCGGCACGGGCGATATGATAAGCTCGTGGCGCGACGGCGCGGCGCAGCACGGCGTGCAGATCGAGCGGATCGTGGGGATCGATCCTAGCGAAGGGATGCTCGAGGTAGCTAGGCAAAAATTCCCTGGCTGCGAGTTTATCAAAGCGACCGCGGACGCTACGACGCTAGATGATGCAAGCGTGGATATTTTAAGCATCAGCTACGGCATAAGAAACGTCGTGGAGCTGGACGCAGCGCTTGCGGAGTTTAACCGGATCATCAGACCGGGCGGTTCGCTCGTGGTTTTGGAATTTACCAAAGCCGCAAGCGGCGGGCTCGCGTTTAAAATCAGAGATTTTTACGTGAGCAAAATTTTACCCAAAATAGGCGCTTTCATCTCGAAAAATAAAGAAGCCTACGAGTATCTGCCAAGCTCCATCGGCAGCTTCCTAGACGCCGCGAGCTTTAGCGAAAAGCTCAAAAACGCGGGCTTTGAGCTGCGCGTGCAAAAGGGCTTCAGCTTCGACGTCAGCACGCTTTTCATCGCGGAGAAAATCGCGCAAAAGAGCGACGATGCTTAGCGTAAGCGAGCTAAACGCCCAAGCCAAGACGCTTTTGGAGACGAGCTTTAGCTTCGTCGAAGTCGAGGGCGAGATATCTAAGCTTAGAATTCAAAGCACGAGCGGGCACTGGTATTTTACGATCAAAGACGCAAGTGCGGCGATCGATTGCGCAATGTTTAAATTTAACGCCGCGCGGATAAATTTTATCCCCGCCGTCGGCGATAAGCTCATCGTAAGCGGCAAGGTCTCGCTATACGCTCCCACGGGCGCGTATCAGATCCAGGTATCAAACATACGCAAAAGCGGCGAGGGCGAGCTGGAAGCGGCGTTTGCCGCGCTAAAAGATAAACTTAGCAAAGAGGGTCTTTTTGATGCCACACACAAAAAGCAGCTTCCGAAATTTGCCCAAAGCATCGCGATCATCACGAGCGCGGGCTCCGCGGCGCAGGCGGATATGCTTCGCACGGCGCAGGACCGCTTCGCGCTTTGCAAGATCGATCTGTATAACGCGCTAGTGCAAGGCGAGAGCGCGCCTGCTTCGATCATAAGCGCGCTGCGCGCAGCCGACGAGAAGGGTTACGATGCGATCGTCATCGCTCGCGGCGGCGGCTCGCGCGAGGATCTGTGGTGCTTCAACGACGAGGCCTTGGCGCGCGCGATCTACGCGGCCAAAACGCCCGTCATCTCGGCGGTCGGGCACGAGATCGATTTTAGCATTAGCGATTTCGTGGCCGATCACCGAAGCCTCACGCCCACCGCCGCGATGATCGATCTGCTGCCCGATATTTGCGCGATCTTTCAGAGCCTAGACGGCGTAAGCGACGCCTTTGATAGGCTGATAAAAGATAAAATTTCATCCGCACAAAACGTGCTGAGCCTCGCAGCTTTACAGCTTAAATCAAAATCGGTCGAGCCAAAAATTTCAGGCTCGCTCGCGAGGCTTTTAAATTTTGAGCTCAAATTTAAAAGCTTCATCGGCTTCAAGCTAAGCGTCGCGGAGCACACGTTAAGCGCAAAGGACGAGCTTTTGGCGCAAAAGGCGAAATTTTTTGAGATCACCAAAGATCTCGTTCAAATCCAAAAGGACGGCAAAACGGTAGCTCTAGGCGAGCTTGCCGCGGGCGACGAGTTCGTCCTTTGCTCGCAGCAGCTCAGCAAAAACGCGAAAATCATCTAAAGGAGGCAAAATGGATAGAGTAATAAATTTTAGCGCAGGACCTAGCACCATCCCGCTGGGCGTGCTAAAGCAGGCGCAAGAGGAGCTGCTAAACTACGCGGGGCGCGGATTTTCGATAATGGAGATCTCGCACCGCACTAAAATTTTCGAGGAAGTTTTGCATAGCGCGATGAGCCGCGTGCGCGATCTCTATGGCTTTTCGGACGATTTTACGATTTTGTTTTTACAAGGCGGCGCAAGCCTTCAGTTCGCGCAGGTGCCGATGAACCTATACGCGGGCGGTGTCGCAGAATACGCCAACACGGGCAATTGGACAAGCAAAGCGATCAAGGAAGCGGGCGTGCTCGGCATAAACTACCGCGTGGTCGCAAGCAGCGAGGAGAGCAAATTCGACCGCATCCCCGAGGTTAAATTTTCGGACGATGCGGACTACGGCTACATCTGCTCAAACAACACGATCTACGGCACGCAGTATCCGCAGCTACCGCAGTGCGGCTGCCCGCTCGTGGTCGATAGCTCGAGCGATCTGTTTTCGCGACCCGTGGAGCTTAGCAGCGTGGGGATGTTTTACGGCGGTATTCAGAAAAACGGCGGGCCCGCAGGCGTTACGATGGTTGCAATCCGCAAGGATCTGCTGGATCGCGCAAATCCCAAAACGCCGATGATCCTGCGCTACAAGACGCAGGCGGACGCGGATTCGATGAGTAACACCCCGAATACCTTCGGAATTTACATGCTAAATTTAATGCTCGGCTGGATCAAGGATGAAATCGGCGGGCTTGCGGCGATGCATGAGCGTAACAAGCGCAAAGCGGCGCTACTTTATGGCGCGATCGATGCCAGCGGCGGCTTCTACCGCGGCCACGCGCAAAAGGAGAGCCGCAGCCTGATGAACGTGAGCTTTAATATCGCAGATGCCGCGCTTGAGCCGGTTTTCGTCGCGCAGGCAGAGGCGGAGGGGATGATCGGTCTTAAAGGGCACCGCGTTTTAGGCGGCATCCGCGCCTCGATCTACAACGCGATAAACTACGAAGACGTGGAAAAACTGGTCTCTTTTATGAGCGAGTTTGCGCGCAAAAACGGCTAGCGGCGCTTAAATTTAAGGGGTTTTAACGCAGCTCGCGCTTATAGACGAGATTGTTTAGGATCCATACTTGCCTTGCCGCTAAGCTAGTATTTGCCATAGTCCTCGTTTTTATAGCCGGTATTTTACGGCAGAAATAGCTTTGATGCGGCTTGGATTTCGCTGCTAGAATTTTATTGAAGGCAAAATTTTATGATGTTAAAATTTTGTATTGGATGAAGTCTGATGGCTTCGATTTTGCAGCGGCAAGCAGACTTGGTGCTGCTGGGATTTATTAGGTAGGATTTAACATTTAAAACGCTATTATCGGTTTTCGAGGATGGAAAGCGGTTATTTATTTAGGCGCAGGTTGCTTAGAGTATCTGGCGCCTAAATTTAAGCTTAACCCTAAAAACGGGCAAAATTAAACGAAAGGATTTAAATGAGTTTTAAGAGATTTTTTGCAGTAGCGCTTGTGGTGGGCGCTTTCGCTTCGGTGAGTGCAGAGGCTAGCGCTGCGGGGGATTTTTGTATCAAAAACGGCGGCGAGCTGATCATCCGCAAAGACGGCAACGGCGTGGACTACACCGTTTGTAAGCTGCCCGACGGCACTATGATCGACGCTGAAGAATTTTATAAAACAGGCGGCGATTTGAGCAAATTTAAGAGCGTAAATCGATAGAATTTTATTGCTTGCGAGATTTGCGGCAGCGAAATTCCATAAAATTCTGCGTCAAAATTCCTCTTTAAAATTTAGATGAATTCTAACTAGCAAGCGTTAGTGCAAGTAAATTATTTGGGTACCTCATACAAAGTGAGGGCAGCAGGGTGATGGAAGAAATTCAATGATCCAAATATCAACGATGTGTTGAGATTTTACTCTAGCAAGGTGCCAAAAGCAGCGGCTATGCAAAGCAGAAATATTTTAAGCGATTTGACGCGACGCATAGGAAACCTACTAGATTGCTTGATTAGGAGGCAGATTTTTTGGATATGCGATAAGCATTTGTGCCAATACTTGCTGAGCTTAAATTTCAGCCATTTGTAGGTGTAGCTCGCTTTATTGTTTAAAAAGCTCAAATTTTAGCCGCTTGCGAGCGCTCATTCGCTTCCTTTGCCCGCGTAAATTTAGTGCGAAAAACCACGACCTCGTCGCGCTCAAACGTGATCTGCCGTCCCGCTAGATATAGCTCGAAGTAGGGCTTCAAAAAGTCCTCCTGTGGCCTTTGCGCGTAGCTTGGATACTGCAAGTACGCAGGTAGCAGGTAGTCGCAGTTGATCGAATAGTACGCCTCGCCGAGCACCCATAGCTTCGCATCGAGCTTAGGCGAATCTATCATCCACTCCGTGATCGCCTCATAGACGGCGTTCGCAAGCTCATCTTTGTTATGCGCGAAATCAAAACCTTCCTGCACGCGAGCGGATTTTATTTCGCCAAGCATCTTTAAAAGCTCGCTCTTACCTAGAAATTCTGCGAAAATTTTTAAATTTCGAACGTACGCTAAAGTTAAGTTCTTAAGCGCTTCGTCATCAAATCTCGGATCCTGCGGCGGGCAAAAATACCCGGGCGCCATGCCCTGATCGAACGCCTCTCGCGTCTGCTGCGCCGTGACTGCGTAGATCGGCATTATGCGCGCTTGCAGCTCGGTGCCGCTTTGCAGCGGCGCAAACACCGCCCGCGCGCCGGCGCCGTCAGGCATGAAGCACTGAAAAAGCCCGTAAAGCTTATCTTGCAGATCGATCTCTTCGCAATCTAAGCTTAAATCTAGCCCCGCAGCCTCGTTAATGCGACTAGCGTATTTGAAATTCGTCATTTTCGCCCTTTTAAATTTTGACCGTCAAAGCGTTTGGGTGGAATTTTACCTAAATTTTGCGCATTTGCCGAATTAAAATTTATGTGCGATGAGACTTTTGTAGAATTTAAAATTTAGCGGTTCGGTTTGGATTCGGTACTGCGACAAAGCGGCGGGGCGATGAGTGGAGACGGGTTGCCGTGCGGGCGGTTAGTAGCGGCGGATGGGTATCGCGCGGCGGCGGACGGCGGCACCTGCGGCACGTGACGACAGGGGTAGCCGATGATCGCGACCGCGGCACTCGCAGGCCGGTTGCTCGCAGAAGCGGATTTTTCGCGCTCAGGCCGTTGTAAAATGGCGGGCGGTGTATTGGATGGCGGCTGCTGTAGTACTCGCAGGCAGCTCGCTTGCAAAAGCGGGCTTTTCGCTAAGAGCGCGCATTACGGCGCAAGGTCAGCGGCATTATTTGATCTGTTGCGCGCGAAATGAAATTTTATCGTTTAAATTCTAGAGCAAAACCTGCTTCTGCGGCGGTAAATTTGCTTATAGGAATAAAATTTGTCGTTCAAATTTAGCAAAGATAAAATTTTTAAATCGTGTAAATCGCGAGAGGAGGCGGGTAATTATTTGATTTTGTTCGCGCCGCGCAGTATTTAGGCGATGCGACGCGATTAAATTTTACTTTATCCCCGCGAATGCTGCCTTCGCATCCGCCAAATCTTTCTCGTCGGGGTGTTTCGCAGCCTCCGCCCAGCGCGCAAGTCGCTCGGGAGTGATAGGATGGGGCGAGTTGCCGCTAGAGGCCATTTTGCGCATCGTTTCAAGCAGATTCGGATCGATCGCACCCTGGCAGGCAAACTCCCTTACGATCTCGTTGCCGTTTGCCTTAAGTCCCTCTTCAAAGGTATCCAGGCACTTGCGCGAGTGCTCGCCGTCCGGCTCCGCGCCCAACGTCATGAAAACGCCAAGTTTCTTGCCGTGAATCTTGCGTAAAAAGCGCATAAATTTCGCTTCGGCTTCGCCCTTATCGACGTAAAAGCCCAAGGCTATGAAATCGTAGTCATCGACCTCGCCCTCAAAGTCGCGGAAATTTAGACTCTCGCAGCCCAGTTGCTCGGCGATCGCGTCGCCCACCTTTTTCGTGTTACCCGTTTGTGAGGTGTAAAGCACGATTTTTTTCATACAAAATCCTTTCTAATAATGTTTGCTATCTCTTCGTTGATGTTGTTGCCCCAAAAAATTCCGTCCAAGTTTAAGATTGATTTTTCATCCTTAAGCTCCAAAAGTCCCCAGCTCTCAAATTCTTTGAGCTTTTGCACCGCTTCGTCGTAAATGCTCGCACTCAGAGCCTCTTTTAGCTCGTTTAAGCTTACGATCGGGTATTGAAACAGGTTGTTTAGCACGCTATATTTTGCCTCGCGCTCATCGATTCGCGAGATCATCTTGTGTCCCGACACGCCGTAAATTCCGAAACCCGCTACGTGTCCGCCCGCGCCGTTGCCAATAGGCAGGATATCCGTGCCCTTGTGGCTTAGCTTGATGTAGCCGTAGTTATCGCGTCCTTTTCGAGCAAGCTTGGTAAGCTCCAAAACCTCGAAATTATCGCTTCCGACAAGTAGTGCACCTGCAAAGGCGTGGTGCAGCTTCTTATCGATCTCTAGATCATAGTAAGATTTGTCGATCTTTTTGTATAGCTCCGAGCCCTCGAAAAACATCAGCGAGTAAAAGCTGGCGCTATCTAGACCTAGATCATCTACATAGCGCGCGTCCTCTAGCGCTTCCTCCACGCTTTCGCTCGGGAAGTTGTAGATGATGTCGCAGCAGAGCATGCCGTCAAATTTTTCTCTAAGCTCCTTTAGTCGCTCGATTGCGCGAGCGGGCTTATGCACTCGGTTTAGAAGCGCGCGCCCCTGTCTGCTGAAGGTCTGCACGCCGATGCTAAAGCGGTTTACGCCGAAGCTTTGCAAGGCAAGTGCCTTTTGCAAGTCTAAATTATGCAGCGTGGTTTCTACGCTGATCTCGCAGTCCTCTGCGATATTAAAATTTTTATGCAGTGCGCCCAGAACCTTTTCGAAGTGCGTCTCGCTAAAGACGCTCGGCGTGCCGCCGCCGAAGTAGATGCTTTTGATCTTTTTTGTGTCGAAGTAGGGCATCTCGCCGTAGTCTTTGATCTGGCGGACCAGAAATTTAGCGTATTCGTCCAGCTCGTCGCCGAGTTTGGAGCGCATCATCGAACAAAATGAGCAGATGTTGTCGCAAAAGGGCACATGCAGATAGATCACGCAATCGCTGTCTTTCGCGGGCTGATCCAGCGCATCGAACAGCTCGTTTTCGCTCGCGGAGACGCTCTCGAAAAGCTTGGAGCGGTGATGGGATTTAATGCGTTCTTTAAACATCTATTTGGCCGCCTTTGCGTAAATTTCATCCACCGTCTCGCCGATCTGCGGGCTACCACGCAAGATGAGCGTCGGAGCTTTTAAAATTTTGCCCGATTTTGCCGCTTTGGTGTTTTTAAGGATCGGATTTGCTTTTAAAAAATCCTCCGTCTCGCCGCCTACGACGACGATTATATCGGGGTTTTGCTCGAGGATGTATTCGGCAGATACTGAAGGTGTGCTGCCCTTTAGGCCGTCTGCGATATTTTTGGCGCCTAGGCGAGCGAAAATGTCGCCGATGAGGGTTTTGTCGTTGAAAGCCATCGTAGCGTTCGCGCCGAAAAACATAGCCACTTTTTTGCCGCGAAGCGCCGTTTTATTCTCAAAGACGCCGTCCATCTGCGCGCAAATTTTATCCGCCTCGCTCTCTTTTTTTACGATCGCCGCGACCTTCTTTACGTTTTGGCAGATGTCTGTGGTGGAGTTTGCATCCATCGCAAGGCTCTTAAGCCCCAGTTTTTGCAGATTTTCGCTAACGCCTGCGGAGTGGAAGCTCGTGATGACCAGATCGGGTTTGAGCTCTATGATCTTTTCCATATTCGGCTTGACGTAGGTGCCTACGCTTGGTAGTTTTGCGGTTTCTGCCTCCGGGCGGATCTTGCTCATCGAAGTAGTGGCGATCGCAGCGATCTGATCCTGCGCGCCTAAAGCGTAGATGATCTCGACCGCGGCGGGATCAAGTACGACTAGACCTTTGGCGAATACAAAGCTCGCCGTAAGCAAAGCCATAAGAATTTTTTTCACATTTTCTCCTTTTTGGGTAGTATAAACTTTACCCCGTTTTCTTCTACTATTAAGGCTTCAAAGCCGTAAATTTCTTTTATGATCTGCGGCGTAAAAAGCTCGCTCGCACTGCCGTGATATCTCACCGCACCGTCTCTTAGCATAAAAATTTCATCGCAAAACAGCGAGGCTAAATTTAGATCGTGCAGCACGATGACGCTCGTTAAATTTAAAGAGCGCGTCAGGTTTTCGCAGATGCTCATCGCCTCGATGGCGTAGTTCATATCTAGCGCGCCCGTGGGCTCATCGAGCAGTAAAATTTCAGGCTCGCTGACGAGCGCTCTAGCAAGCAGCACGCGCCCAAACTCCCCGCCGCTTAGCTCAAATGCGCTACGCTCTAGGAATTTTTTCACGTCCAAAAGCTCTGCCATTTGCTCCACTTTAGCGTGATCGCTCGCATCGTAGCCGCTAAAGGCGCTTTTTAGGCGGCAAAACCTACCCGCAAGCAAAATTTCTTTCACGCTAAGCGGCGCGGCGAGGGCTGTTTTTTGCGGTACGAAGCCGATGAGCGCGGCAAGCTCTTTTAGGCTATACTCGCTTGCCCTTTTGCCGTTTATTTCGATGATCCCGCTTGCAGGCTTTAAAATTTGCAATATGTTTTTTAGCAAAGTACTCTTGCCGCAGCCGTTAGGGCCCAAAATCCCGTAAAATTTCCCCCGTTTTAAATTTAGCTCGATGCCTCGCAAAATCGCCCGCTTGCCGTAGCTGAAGTTTAGCGCCGAAATTTTCATGCATGCTTCCTAAACGCGAGGTATAGGAAAAAGGGCGCGCCGAAAAACGAAGTCACCACGCCAATTGGAATTTCTACCGGTGAGAGGGCGTTTTTAGCGATTACGTCGCAAAAAACCAAAAAAACTCCGCCCGTAAGCGCACTAGCGGGGATCAGCACGGCGTTGCTAGACGTGCGAAGCGCCATACGCAAGGTATGCGGGATGATGAGCCCCACGAAGCCTATCATCCCCGTAAACGCGACCGAAAAGCCGATGATGAGCGAGGAGACGATGAGCAGGCTCTTTTTGGACTTCTCGACGTTGAGCCCCAGCGACTTCGCCTCCTCGTCGCCGTTTAAGATGATATTTAGCTCGTGGCGCTTCGCGTAAAAATACGCCATGCAAAACAGCAGCGGCGGCAGCAAAAGCGCGATCTTTTGCCAGTTTGCGCCGCCTAGATAACCCATCATCCAAGCGGTTATTTTAAAGCTGTCCTCTCCGATTAGATAGACCGCGAAAGAGGTAAATGCGCCTAAAAACGACGATACGGCGATACCTACGATCAGTAGCGTGGAGATCGAGCGAGTGTGAGCGGCGAGCTTAAAGATCACGATCGACAGCACACTTGCGCTTAAAAATGCGAAAATTCCGTAAAAAACGTCGCTAAGCCCTAGCAGATAGGCTATGACCGCGCCGAAAGTCGCTGCCGAGGCGATGCCGATGATGTAAGGATCTGCGAGCGGGTTTAAAAACACGCTTTGCACCACTACGCCGGAGGTTGCCAGCAGCGCGCCCACTAAGATGCCCATTACTAGGCGCGGCAGGCGCATTTGCAGCAAGATGAGCTGCTTGGTCTCGTCTATCTCGCCGAAGGTGAAAAATTTCGCGACATCGCCCAGCGAAATGCTTGCTCCGCCGCTACTTACGGCTACTAAAGCAAGCAATATGAAAGCTGCGATTAGAAAGAGATAAAATTTAAAGCTCATAGCCCACCAGGCGAACTATACGCGCAGATTTCGTCGCGGCGGATATTTTTAAAATTTAAGCGGCGCCAGAAATTTATGCGCGCGGAATTTATGAAATTTTTACGGCTGGCGCCATCATTTTTGAAGCTTACATAGCTTTTGATATCAGCGCGAAAAAGTACATAGCCGTGCATCTGATCCGGCATAAATTTCCTCCTAAAAGTATTCGCGATTTTTATTAAGAAATTAAAATCGTTATCATGGGATTTTATCGCTTGATTTCTTAAACCGCGATAAATTCCATAACGGCTAAGAGCTGCGGAGTTAAATTTAGGGCGATTAGATATTAAAATTTCGCGCACCTCCAAGCCGTCTATTTAAATTTGAAATTCAAAATTTAGGCGTTAAATTTAAACGCCGAAAGAGCTCTTTTTAATTTCGCGATTCAGCTTTAAATTATAAAAACGCCGATAAAATACGCACTAAATTTTATTTAACGAGTCCCGCTTTAAAGGCGCAAGTCGTTTTGTTAAACGACGAATTGCGCCAAAGCCGCTCGCTAAGCTTTAAGGAGTGAGCATGAAATTTTGGCAAAAGATCCTTTGGGCGGCGGTCGCCGTCATAGGGGCATGGTGTTTCGGCGTACTTGCACTAAATAAAGGCGAGAGCATCAGCGCCGTTTGGCTAGTAGTGGCCAGCGCGTGCATCTATCTGATCGGATACACCTTCTACGGGCGCTTTATCGCGTATCGCGTATTCGAGCTCGATGATCGTCGCGCGACTCCTGCGGTGATCCGAAACGACGGACGCGATTACGTCCCTACGAACAAATACGTCCTTTTCGGCCACCATTTCGCCGCTATCGCAGGCGCTGGACCGCTCGTAGGCCCCGTAGTGGCCGCACAGATGGGCTATCTGCCCGGCACTATTTGGCTTTTGGTGGGCGTCGTGCTCGCAGGCGCGGTGCATGATTTCATCGTGCTCGTGCTATCTACGCGACGCGGCGGCAAGAGCCTCGGCGAGATGATAAAAGACGAGATGGGCAAGCTCACGGGCGGCATCGCGATGATCGGGATTTTTTTCATCATGCTGATCATCGTGGCGATTTTGGCGATGGTCGTCGTAAAGGCGCTCGCGAACTCGCCGTGGGGGCTTTTTACGATCGCGATGACGATACCGATCGCCATATTTATGGGAGTTTATATGAGGTTCTTGCGCCCGGGCAAGGTCAGCGAGGCATCGATCATCGGCTTTGTTTTGCTGATGCTTGCGCTTTGGGGTGGGCATTACGTCTCAATCGATCCGTACTGGCACGACGTTTTTTCGCTAAAGGGCGAAACGCTCGCGCTTCTTACGATCGGCTACGGCTTTATCGCGGCGATTTTGCCCGTGTGGCTGCTGCTTGCGCCGCGCGATTATCTAAGCACCTTCCTTAAGCTCGGCGTCATCATCGGCATGGCGGTTGCGATAATCTTTGTCGCGCCCGAGCTTAAAATGCCCGCTACGACGAAATTTATCAACGGCACGGGTCCCGTTTTTGCAGGCCCGATATTTCCGTTTTTATTTATCACGATCGCGTGCGGCGCGATTTCTGGCTTTCACGCGCTGATCTCCAGCGGTACGACGCCGAAGATGGTGGAGCGCGAAACCCATACTCTTTTCATCGGCTACGGCTCGATGCTTATGGAGAGCCTTGTGGGCGTAATGGCGCTCGTAGCGGCGTGCATCTTAAGCCCGGGCGAATATTTTGCTATCAACTCGCCCATCGCGGTACTCGGTAAAGACGCGGTAAGCGCCGCGGCGTATATAAACTCTATCGGATTTAGTATCACGCCCGAGCAGATCGGCGCCTTGGCTTCAAACGTCGGCGAAACCACGATGATGAGCCGCACGGGCGGCGCTCCTACCTTTGCGATGGGACTAACGATGCTGCTGCATCAGATCATCGGCGGCAAGGAGCTGATGGCGTTTTGGTACCATTTCGCGATCTTGTTTGAAGCGCTGTTTATTCTGACCGCGGTCGATGCGGGCACGCGCACGGGGCGCTTTATGGTGCAAGAAATTTTAGGCAATGTCTATAAGCCCTTTTCCGATACTAAAAATTTTCTCTACGGCATCATCGCGACGGTGATCTGCGTGGCGGGCTGGGGCTATCTGCTCTACAGCGGCGTTACCGATCCTATGGGCGGAATTTACACGCTGTGGCCGCTTTTCGGCGCGTCCAATCAGATGCTCGCGGGCATCGCGCTGCTGCTTGCGACGGTGGTGCTTTTTAAAATGGGCAAGCAAAAATACGCCTTCGTCACGATCGCTCCTGCGATTTGGGTGCTTATAACCACGCTTTATGCGGCGATCTTAAAGCTTATGCCGGCTAACGGCGAGCGCGTGCACGACGCGGTAAGCCACGTGGCTATCGCGCAAAATACCGCCGCCAAGTTTGCTAGCCTAAGCGATCCCGCCGCGATCGAAAAGGCGCAGGCCATCATCAGAAATAACGTCATCGACGCCGCGCTATGCGCTCTTTTCGTCGTCGTTACGATCATCGTCATCGCCCAAACGATCCGAATGTGCCTTAAAATTTCAAAAGGCGGCGCGAGCGAGGGATATTTCAAGCTAGCAGAAAGCGAGTACGTGGATAGGGGCGTTTATGAAAAAGTTTAAATTTAATCCGCTCGCAGCCCCGAAGGCCGTGGCGAGGTTTTTGGCGCGCGCGGATGCCGCATTTGCGCCGCTCATCGGGCTCGGCGATTACGAGGGCTATCTGCGCCATTTCAGAAGCGCCCATCCTGACGAAATCCCGCTAAGTAGGGCGGAATTTTTCCGCGCGATGCAAGATAGCAAGGCAAAAAACGTCAAGTGCTGATAGCGGCGAAAGGGCGCGGTCGCGCCGTACTCATCGTCGTTGATCTGAAATTTTAATTTGATAGGGTGCGGGCGCGCGAGTCATAAAATTTAGCCCGCTGCTCGGGATAAATTTTGTGCATGCCTCTTTGAGATTGCGCTTTAAATTTGCTCGCACTTAGGGCGTTGAGATTTGTCCTTGTCATTGCGCCGTATTTATCGCCGAGCCGCGATTTTTTGCAACGGTCTCACCTGTATGTCGTAGAATTTTTAAACGGGTATTTCCGCGTCTTGGTAGAATTCTATATAAAATTTTTGCAAAATTTTTAGCAAACCTACCTTAATTAAAGGCGTGAAATAATAGCTGCAAATTTTAAATCAGGAATATGTGCGTGCTTGAATGGACTATGGCTTAGATCTCATAGCAGGTTAAAATTCGCTCCGCGTCCTCGTCGTAAGCGTTATCGACTAGTACGAGATCGCGGGCGCACTCAGGCGCGCTATGCCTACGTTTTTCATTTTTACCGGGAGCGAGGAGTGAATATTCACGGTTTTCAATACCGCGGCCGCCTCTGGACGCTAAATTTTGCCCCTCAAATGCACCAGCTTGCTCCACTTCGTATTTTGCGCTCGCAGCCCGGCAAGAAGCAGCCGTAACGACGCCTAAAATTCTCGCACCCTTTTGTTTAAATTTATGCGCTAGCACAGGCTTTGCTGCGAGGTATTGGACCTGCTCGCCGAGTTTAAATTTAAAGGGCTCGTCGTACTCAAATTTATCCATTGCTTCGCACCTGGATTTGCTCGCCTCGCCCTGCGTAAATTCGCCGGAGCCGTCGCGCTCGCCGCTCTCGAGGTCGCCCGTTTTGCCGTGCTCGAAGCCGCCCGCCTCTCTACGCAGATCAAGAACCCTCAGCTCATTCGGCTCGTTTATAAAGTGCCCGCGCCAGCCGTCTGATCTGTCCGCGGCAAGCTCGAATCTATCGAAATCAAAGTCCAGCTCCACGCGGAATTTAACGTTAAAATTCGCGTCCGTAAAAACAAGCTCGTTAGCGCCCTCTATTTCGCCGTTTTTGTCTGCCTCGCCCGCGCGAATGCAATATCCGCCTTTTACGCGCTGTGCCTGCGTCATAGGGCAAGCTTTAGCGATGATTTTAAGCTCGCAACTGCTCAAATTTAAGCCGTAAATTTGACCCGAGCGCGTAAAAATCAAGAAATTTAGCTCATCTTGCTTAAAAATCGCCGCGCAGCCCCTTAATCGCTTTCGCGTGCCCGTCTGCGCCTTAAAATCGTAAATAAAAAGCGTGTCGTCGGTTGCCGTGATAGCCTTTTTATCGCCACCCTTGCTACTTAGCGCGATAAAATTGCCGTATTTTAGCACGCCCTTTTTGTGCTTTGTGATGAGCGCGAGATCCGAGGCGTTAAATTTATAAATCGTGTCTACAAAGCCCAAAACTACGAGCGTGTGGCCGTCATCGTCAAAGGTCGCAGCACGGGTAAAATCGCGAAAAGGCGCGCCGGCAAGCTGCTCGCCGCTTGCGAGCGAGAATTTTCTAAGCTTCATCTGCTTTTGCTCGTCGTTATCGCCTATGTAAAATGCGCGATCGCCCTTTATTAGGACGTTTTCGCCGATATCGCGAAGCCTGTTTTGAAGCCTGCTTTGCCACAAAATTTTCATCCGTCACTCCTTTTGTATGCGCGTAAAGAATGCGCAATAACTATTGTACGCTAGGGTCATAAATTTTAATTACCTATTCTCCTTAGTACATAAAGAACACAGCGCGATTTATTACTTTAATTTGCGCTAGCGGGTTTTATCGGCGCGCATGCTAATCTTTTAATTTACGCTATTTGCGCGGTGCTCAGTACCGAATTTAATCGACATTTGAGCCGTGTTTTGCGGGCAAATTTATCCGCACAAATTTCGATCGTTTACGCGGTTTATTCTCTTTAATTAATTCACGGTCGCGTGCTGATAAGTGGTTGAATTTCTATGTCGCACAGATTTTGTGGGCAGCATATTTTAAATTTAAAGCAATTGCGCTATATTTATCTGACGTCTCTTACCGATACTTTTGTTCCGCGCTAATCAGATCTTGCTCTTGGCATCGTTAAAGACAAACACCTCAACGTGAGTGTTTCCGCAATCAAAAATCTCTTGCTAACGACGCTTTTTGCGACGACTTTCGTGTCGGCGTTTAGATTGTAAATTTTACTCATTTTTCTTCCTTTCGTAAATTTACGCGTCATTGT
Organism: uncultured Campylobacter sp.; assembly: GCF_963518785.1. NCBI lineage: Bacteria > Pseudomonadati > Campylobacterota > Epsilonproteobacteria > Campylobacterales > Campylobacteraceae > Campylobacter > uncultured Campylobacter sp. The sequence continues at coordinate 47,631 of NZ_CAUQKJ010000005.1, read as the reverse complement.
AGCGAAAATTTTCGGAGGATTTATTGATAATAGTTATCTCTTTTTGGCAAATTTGAGTCGGTTTATTAATGTTGTTTATGCACGCTACATAAAACAAATACCTTTATTGCCAAATATGGCCTATTTATTCATTTCACACATTATCTAAAATATTAACTTTAACTTTTTCTTCTAGATCAAATCCGGTATTAGTTTTATACTTTTTATTGATCGCTACAATAATATAATAAAAAGCATCTACAATATCTTCAAACGATGAGTATTCACCAACTTTAAATTTTTCATTTACATGAGCTATATTGTTTCTTATTTTGTCTGTATATTCATGTAAAAAAGTAGCCGCATCACTTTCAATTTTTCTACTTAATGAACCATCAAAATTATCAATATTTTGCGTAAGCTCTAGATTGCTTAAAAACTCACTGTCACCCAAGATTTCTTGAAATAAATCCTTATAATATCCATTTAGTTTATCTTTATGTAAAAATTCAAAATGTATATGTCTTTCTAACGTTTTCTTGTTAATATTTTCTTTTAGTAATTTAAAAAAAGCATCAAAAGACTTATTCTTATCTTTATTTTTATCTTCAAATATAAACTTAATTTGCAACTCTTTATCGGAAAATATTAAATGAGCAATTCTCTCTGATAGATCTGTAAATTTTACACCTACCTTTTCTTTATTGTAAATATAATTATCTATAAGATCTTTTAAGAAGTTTTCAAATGTAGTAAAAACGGACAAGTACAATGAGTTTTTCAATAAATTTTTTGCCAACTCCGAATTTACTTCCCCATCCAAGCTAGGCAGAATCTTATTGTATATATCCTTATACGATTGATATTTTTTATTAATTTCAGAAAGCACGAATTACGCCTCGTTTAAAATACTAGAAAGATTTTTTCCCCATTCATACCTTTTTTCAACATTTGTTGTATTATTTGTAGCTCTCAAGAAAATATTTTCATCACTATCTTTTAAAAAATCCTCGAATGATTTTTTTATCTTACTCTTATTTTTTACTACTTCGTCCATACTAAATTTCGATAAAACTACCAATTGTAGCTCAGCAATTGTTTTATTAATACTTGTAGAGCCGATCTTATTGATTCTAATAAAAGCATCATTTCCAAATACAGTATTAACTTTATTTATAGAATCTTTAATAAAGTTTGTTAAATTTAAGGCTTCTTTCATATCATTTCTATACTCTTTAAGATATTCCAATATTGCCGTATTAAGTCTACCATTGTAAGTACGGTATTCTTTATTTAAATAATTTTTATTTTCTACTTTTATTTCCTTTAATGTCCAATCAAAACCATCAACAAAACCCTCCATAACTTTGGCTCTTAGTAGAATCTCGTGGTATCCAAATCGTTTTTTGAGAACCGGTCTGCTTCCGAATAGTTTATCAACACTTTTTTCTTGCGATGCAGTATTTAATGAGTCTATTAATTTTCCGCGATACATAACGTTGAGCAACTCTTGGTTGTTTAATTTTATCGAACCGCTATTTATTCTTGAAAATATATCGTATTTAATATCTTCTGTCGAATCCTTTTTTATGATTACAACTGGGAGTGAAACATTATTAAATTTTCTTTGCATTTCAACCATATCATAGTAATTTTTTTTATTGAATTGCTTTAAAGTTTCTAAGCCATTTAGCACCAAAATATCCAAATCGCGTAAATTAGTTGGTAACTTTTCAATTTCATTGACAACCAATTTGGATTTCATAAAAGAAAATATAGTAGTAAGTCGCTGTTGCCCATCAATAACCTCAAATGTATCATCACCATTTTCCGCTAAAAAAATAGTTGGAATCGGTATTGACAGCAATAGAGATTCAATAAACTTAGACATTGTTCTTTTATCCCAAACAAATCTTCTTTGGTAGTCGGGCTGCAAATTTAGCTCGCCTTCAACTATCATTCTAAATAAATCTGAAGTAGACTTATCAACTTTATCAACATAAAGTTTTCGTTTATCATCTTCGTTTAGGTCAACTTCAGACTCTGTTTCCATCTCTAAATCAATGTCAGTTGAATCTATTTTCTCTAATAAATTCACTTCCGAATATCTATTTTTCGTATTATTCATTTCTGCTCCATAATCCATATCAGAAAACTTAACAATATTTTCAAATTATCAACTCAACATATTTTTCATAATATCACCGAAAATCTCTTCCTTTTACTCCCACTCTATCGTTGCAGGCGGTTTGCTCGAGATGTCGTAAACTACGCGGTTGATGCCGTCCACTTCGTTTATGATGCGGCGAGAGACGTTTTCTAGCAGGTCGTAAGGCAGGCGCGAGAAGCTAGCCGTCATGCCGTCGCTAGCGTCCACTACGCGTATGCACACGGCGTTTTCGTAGGTGCGGTTATCGCCCATGACGCCGACGGAGTGCACGTTTAGCAGCACGCAAAACGCCTGCCACGTTTTGTTATACCAGCCGCTTGATTTTAGCTCGTCGCGTAGGATCACGTCGGCTTTGCGCAGCAGCTCGAGACTCGGCGTATTTACCTCGCCCATTATGCGGATCGCAAGACCCGGACCCGGGAACGGATGGCGGAAAACGACTTCGCGCGAAAGACCTAGCTCAAGCCCCAGCTGGCGCACCTCGTCTTTAAAAATTTCGCGCAAAGGCTCGATCAGTTCAAATTTCATATCCTTAGGCAGGCCGCCTACGTTGTGATGGCTTTTGATCGTCTTGCTTGAGCCTGCGACGGAGCTTTCGATGATGTCGGTATAGAGCGTACCCTGGGCTAGAAATTTTACGTTTTTGTGTTTTGCCGCTTCTTTGCTGAAAACTTCAATGAAGGTCGCGCCGATGATTTTGCGTTTTTGCTCCGGATCGACCACCCCTTTTAACCTGCTTAAAAATAGCTCGCTAGCATCGATCACGTCTAAGCTCACGCCGAGTTTTAGTCTAAACATCTCCTCTACCGCCTTGCGCTCGCCAGTGCGGAGCAGGCCGTTATCGACGAAAACCGCTATCAGGCTCTGCGGCACCGCATGCGCCAAAAGCGCCGCTACGACCGAGCTATCCACGCCACCGCTTACCGCGCAAAGTACTTTGGCGCTGCCTACGCGCTCTTTTATTTTGATCATCTGCTCTTTGGCGAAGCTACCCATATTCCAAGTGCTGGTTATTCCACAGATCTCTTTAGCGAAATTTTTTAAAATTCTATCGCCAAACTCGCTGTGACAAACCTCGGGGTGAAATTGCAGCGCGTAAATTTTACGGGTCTCGTCGCCGAATACGCACCACTCACTTTCATCCGAGCTTGCCATCACCTCAAAGCCATCCGGCAGGCTCTCGACCTTGTCCGAGTGGCTCATCCAGACAGTAGAGTTATCCTCCACGCCGCCAAATAGCCTGCTAGCGCGAAGCAGTTTCAAAGAGGCTTTGCCATACTCTTTTTTACCCGCAGGCACGACGCTAGCGCCAAATTTATGCGCGATGAGCTGCATGCCGTAGCAGATACCTAAAATTGGAATTCCAAGCTCAAAAATTCTATCATCGCAAAAATACGCATCTTTGGCGTAAACGCTAGCGGGTCCGCCGCTTAAAATAAGGCCTTTGGGGTTTTTTGCTTTTATCTTATCGATCGGTGCGTCGTATGCGATCAGCTCGGTGTAAACGCCTTGTTCGCGCAAGCGCCTAGCGATCAGCTGGGTGTATTGAGAGCCGAAGTCCAGCACTAAAATGTCTGCCGTTTGCATGAAATTCCTTTGTAAAAATTTTTAAAAGTATAACAAAGCAAAGCTAAAAGTAGGCTATTTATCGCGTAAAATTCTAACGCCGCCTTTCGTGTCGTTTGTTTTGTTGCCATCCGTGGCGGATGCTTCTGCATTCGCGGTTTGCTTATCCGCGTCTGAGTAAAAAGGCGGTGCTTTGTATCCGCAGCCGCTAAGCAAAACTAAGATAAAAAATGCTAAAATCCGTCTATGGAAAATGCAAGAGAAATAATCGCTCATATCAGAAAAGATCCTTTATATGCCAAGATGCGAGAAAGAGGCGAGTTTTTAGCGATTTTGCCGCTTAGTTGGCAAAGGCTGATCGCTTTCATCTACGTCAAAGATGGCATTTTGATGATAGCCGCGAAGCATCCGGCTGGGCTTTGCGAACTAAAACGCGATAGTAATATAAATTTAATAAAAGACGTATTAAAGCGATTCGTAGCCGCTAGAGAGACGGCGGAGCTTTGCGGCGTTCGCGAGGTTAAAATTTTTGTCGCAAGCAGGTTGATGAATAAAAGACGCGCGCAAGCCTTTAAAATGAGTGCGCGCCGAAGCAGCGAAATTTTCTCGCCCGAGCGCTCTAACGGAGGATTCAAAAACAAAATCCAAGATCCGCAAATTTATAAAATTTTTGAAGAGATAAGAGGGTTGATCCTTGCTAATAGAGGAGATTAAGAGCCTGCCTACCGCACCGGGCGTGTATCAATACTTCGACGCCGCGGGCAAGCTGCTATACGTTGGCAAGGCAAAAATTTTAAAAAATCGCGTCAAAAGCTACTTTTCTTTCACGCCCGCTCTCGCTCCGAGTCCTCGCCTAAGCGCGCGCATCGCCAAGATGATAAGCGAGGCGGCGCATTTAGAATACATCGTAACGCCCAGCGAGAGCGACGCGCTGATCCTAGAAAATTCCTTCATCAAGCAGCTAAAGCCTAAATACAACATCCTGCTGCGCGACGATAAGACCTATCCATATATCTACGTAAATTTAGACGACGATTTTCCGCGCTTTGAGATTACGCGAAAGATCGTAAAGGGCAGAAACATTAGATACTTCGGTCCTTATTTTCACGGCGCGAAGGAAATTTTACAGACGCTTTACATGCAGTTTCCGCTCGTGCAGAAGAAAAATTGCGTCAAGGGCAAGAAGGCCTGTTTGTTCCACCAGATCGGGCGCTGCGCCGCTCCGTGCGAGGATAAAATTTCAAAGCAGGATTACGCGCGTATCGTGCAGAGCGCGCTTGCGGCTCTGAAAAATCCGCAAAAGATGGTGCCACAGCTTCAGGATCGGATGGCTCGGCTCGCGCAGAGCGAAAATTTCGAGGAAGCCGCGCAGATCCGAGATAAGATTGAAATTTTAAAACAGATGAACGTAAAGGTCGAGGTCGATCTGGCAAAGCTCGACGATTTCGAGGTCTTTGCGATTGCCGCGCGCGACGGGCTCGTCTGCGCCGTGCATTTTAGCATACGTGAGGGCAAAATTTCAGCTTCAAGCTCGCATATAATCAACTGCAAAGCCCCAAGCGCCGATGATATCGCAAACGCTTACAAGCAGATGATCTTAAGCGCTTTTCCTGCCGCAGCTCCCGTGGCGTGCGCTAAAATTTACGTTTACGATGAGTTTGACGATGCGGATCTGGTGTGCGAAATTTTATCCAAACGCCACGAAAGAGCCTTTAAAATTTACGCGCCGAAAATCGGCGAGAAGCGTAAAATTTGCGAGATCGCACATCAAAACTGCGAGATCAATATCAAAAAACATCTAAAAACGCACGATTACGCATTTTTGCAGGAGCTGAAGGATTATTTTGATCTTACGAATTTGCCGGTAAATATCGAAGTTTTCGACAATTCGCATATGTTCGGCGCCGCGCCCGTGGGAGCTATGATAAGCTTTCAAGACGGCGAGTTTAACAAGCAAAATTACCGCCACAAGCACCTTAGCTCAAATAACGACTACGATCAGATGCGCGAGTACCTAACTAGCCGCGCGCTTAAATTTGATGAGCTTGCAGCGCCCGATCTGTGGCTCATCGACGGCGGAACGGCTTTGCTAAACTTGGCGGAGGAAATAATCTGTAGCGTCGGAGCAAACGTCGATATAATCGCTATCTCAAAAGAAAAGATCGACGCTAAAGCTCACCGCGCAAAGGGGGCTGCGAAAGATAAAATTTGCACGAAGGGCGGGATTTTTTCGCTGCCGACGGACGATAAAAAGTTGCAGTTTTTTCAGCGCTTGCGCGATGAAGCGCACCGCTTTGCGATCTCGTTTCACCAAAAGAGCAAACGAAAGCTCGATCTGCAAAGCTCAAAGCTGCTAAGCTTGGGCGTTAGCAAGGGGAGCTTGAAGAAGCTTTTGGACTTTTACGGCGATTTTGAGAGCATTTATGCGGCGAGCTTCGATGAGATCAGATCGCTTACGAATATCCAAACCGCCGAAAAAATTTTAAACAATCATTAACGAAAACCTAACGCAAAAAGCTATATTTAAAGATTTGTTTAGTAAAATCACCCATTAACTTTGCAGGACGGCTAAATCGTCTCCGCCTAGCGTGACGGAAGCGACTTCGTTTCTCCGGTTGAATAAAATTTAACGTCGCGTAAGCTGCGCTTTGAAGGATTTTGTATGAATTTAAATACTACAAGTGCTTTGAGACTTGTTAGCGGTATCCCGTTACTTTTGATTTTCGCGTTTGCATCATATTTCTTGTTTATCTCTTTGCAGGATTACGCCAGAGTGGGAATTTTGCAGCAGCAGATTGCTAAAAACAGCAATCTCGCAGCGTTAGTAGAGCAGGTAGATAAAGAGCGCGGTATCACTTCGGCGTTTTTGGGTAGCGAGGGAAACCCCGGTATGGGAACCCTTCTATCGGGTCAACGCAAAAAAACCGACGATGCGCTTGCAAAGTACAAAGAAAGCAAAAATATCAGTGAAAATGTCGTAAAAAAGACTATTTTTGATATTTTCGCTTACGGCACCGGTAATGACGAGCTTTTGGCTGCCGAGACCGATATAGACGGTTTATTAGACAAACTTCCGCAGGTAAGAAGGGATGTCGATGCTCAAAGCAAAAGCTTCGGTGAGCTTTTCAGTTCATATTTTCAAAAATTCGACGATGACGTAAAAACAATCCAACGAGTGCTAAGAGAGGGTCTTGTAAGCTCAAATATCACCGTTTGGACGGTTTCGTTGCTTAATACTTATGAGGCGATGGATGCCACTGCATCGGAGCGCGACTATATTATCGAATACATTATCGGCAGCAAGGCGATGAATCAGGCGCAGCTAAGGACTTGGGCTAGCTTCAACCTATCTAGTTCGCTTCCTAATTACTACTTCTTGCCGGAATCGGATGCTAGAGCCGCGATTTTAAAAATTCTAGACGGAGAGGAATTTCAAAACGCATTAAGAGAGACTGCTAAAATTTCAGCCACATTACAGCAAGAAGCGGACGAGGGACACTATAGCGTGCCTTTTCAAGAGTGGTTTGCCTCTACTACACTTAAATATAAAAAGTTAAGTGAAATTTCTGAAAAGATCAATGCTGAGCTTGCGACGCATGCCGATACTTACCTAGCGCAAAGGCTAAGAAACCTATTTATCGCTCTTGGCATATGGGTTTTAGCGGCTATTTTGGTCGTTTTTGCCTTGGGTATTACAAGACGTTTAAGACAGAACGTTACCGACCTCGGCAACGTGCTTAGCCGAATTGGCGATTTGACGAATCAGCACGAGCATATCGACGTTAGGACTAGTGAGGGTGTTAACAAGGCGTATTCGCTTATCGAGGATGCGCTTGATCTGATTGCGTATCAAAAGGGCGCTGCGGAGGATGCCAACAAGGCAAAATCGATCTTTTTAGCCAATATGTCTCACGAGATCAGGACGCCGCTTAACGGCATCATCGGCTTTACGGAGCTTCTTAAAAATACCGATTTGGATGAGGAGAAGCGCGATTATGTTGATACCATCGAAAAATCGTCCGAAAACCTTCTAACGATCATTAATAACATTTTGGATGTCTCTAAGATCGAGAGCAATAAGGTCGAGCTTGAGGATATTTTATTTAATCCTATCCAAGATTTCGAAAGTGCAGTTGAAATTTATGTCGCCAAGGCTGCCGAAAAGAATATCGACATCTTGCTTTACATCGATCCTACACTCGTGCACCACCTATACGGAGACATCACGAAGATCAAAGAGGTTCTTATCAACCTCATGTCAAATGCTGTCAAATTTACGCCTGAGCACGGCACTATCGTGGTTGAAATTTTAAGGGAGCCTAGCAAAGCTCCAGGAGAGGCGATCGTAACGTTTAGCGTAGAAGATACCGGCATTGGAATTTCTGAAGACAAGCTCGCAAATGTATTTAACGCCTTCTCTCAGGCCGACTCTACAATCACACGCAAATATGGTGGAACGGGTCTTGGACTTACGATTTCGTCTAAATACGTAGCGATGATGGGCGGTAAGCTTCAGGTCAAATCTACCGTAGGAAAGGGTACTAGATTTTACTTCACCCTTGCTTTTAAAGAGACTCAAAAGACTGATGCGGACGCAGTATTTGAAAGCATCAAAGGGCTAAATTTCGCGCTTTTAGCTGATAGCGCCGATACGATGTATAACGATATCGTTAAAAACTATATCAGCAAGCTAGGCGGTAAAATTTCGATATTTAATACGAACGCACAGTTCCGCTCAGCGCAAAATAATAACAAATATGACGCCCTTATCACTAGATTTAAGAATTACGGCGAGGTTAGCGATATATTGAGTATGCCTACGATCTTAACTCTTAAGCCAAAAGAGCTTCAAAGTATTAGTATTTCAAATTCTAAAATTTTTACCCTCACAGAGCCTTTTAATTTAACTAAATTCGTTAAGACGCTAGATAAAATTTCAAAATCCGGAATTGCTCTAAGTAGATCGGATTTTGCTCCACAGACGCATGAGATTAAGCTGGATGCCGAGGTAGAAAAGCCTATCGTCGCTGATGAAATGATTATGGAAGAACCGGTAGTAAAAGAAAGACCTATCATCAACAAGCTCGATGAATTACGACATGCTACTACTTCGTCGGCAGACGAGCTACGCGCTATCTTGCAAAGCAGAAGGCGTACGCATGATACAGAAGTTCATTCTACGCATAAAGAGGAGGCTGTTAGTAAGCCTAGTATTGCTCAGGAGCTCAAAAAAGAAGCTCCTAAAGCAGAAGAACCGGTCATTAAGCCTATAGATATCGAGCCTATGAGTGATATTAAGATTGAAAAGACAGAGCCTGAATCACCAAAGATCGATATTGATATTCCTGAAATAGTAATCCCGCACACAGAAAAGCCAAAGGTAGAGCCTTCAAGCACAAAGGATGCCCAGGCCGATATCGATGAGCCTATATCTTTGGAAATCCCTGATGATTTTGTGGGGCTCAAAACACATGCGACTCAGACCCAGGCTCCTAAAGCCGAAACTCCTAGCATTGATCTTTCCGATATCGAAATAGAGCTTCCTAAGATCAAAAAAGAGGAAGAAGTAAAGGCTGAGCCTGCGAAAGTAGAAATTCCAAAGGCTAAGGTTGAGACGCCTAAGGCTGAGATTGAAATTCCTGATATAGATATCGATCTTTCGGATATCAAACCGAGCGCCAAGGTGCAAGAGCCTGCCAAAAAGGTTGAAATTCCAAGCGTAGAAGAAGAAATTCCTGTAGCCGTTAAAACCGAGTCTGAAATTCCTATCGCTAAAGCTTCGAAGCCTGATACTTCAAGTGTTTCTGCTCATGAGGATGAAATTTCAAATGTTAAACTTTCAGAACCTAAAATTCCAACTGAGAAGATAATTGAACCAGAACCTATCGCTGTTGAGCCAGAGCCGATAACAATTGAGCCTGAACTAAAACCTATCAAGCCAAAACTTGAAGAGGTTAAACAGGAGCCTTCAAATATCGAGTTTGAATCGATAACGCCAGTAGTAGAACCAGCGGCTCAAAATATTCCTGCCGAAGAGCCGAATATTGAGCCAGAGCCTGTAGATATTCCGAAGGTGGAGCCTGCTACTCAAAACGACCATGTCGAAGAGCCTGAGATCGAGCCTGTTAGCGTAAAAGTCGAACCGGTAGTGATCCCGCAGCCCGAGGAAGAGGAGATGGTCGAGGTGCCCGTTACCGTGTACGAAGACGAGCAGCAGGAAGAAACCATTATGGTTGAAGAGGATGTCGAAGTCGAAGAAGAGGTTGAAGTGCCGGTAGAGCGAAATCCTGCCGATGAAAATGTACCTTTGGTCAATAGAAAATATAACGCCAAAATCCTTATTGCGGAGGATAATGAGATCAATCAAAAGCTTATGAAGCATACACTAAATAGCTTTAATATGAATTTGACGATAGTCGAAAACGGACTTTTGGCGCTGGAAGCCAGAAAAGCCAATAACGACTATGATCTCATATTTATGGATATTTCGATGCCTGTTATGGATGGTATCGAATCCACAAAGCAGATCAAGCAATACGAGCACGAGAATAATCTCCGCCACATCCCGATCGTGGCTGTTACTGCCAATGCGCTAAAGGGCGATAGAGAGAAATTTATGGCGGCGGGGCTTGACGAATACTGCACTAAGCCGATCAAAAAAGATATCTTAGCTCAAATGTTAGATAATTTTATCGGTGATAAACGATCTGATGCAGCACCTGCCGGTGGAACTACAAAGAAGCTGGTTAAAAAGCTTGTCAAACGCCAGGTGCCTAAGACGGTCATTAAAACTGTCAAAGTGCCAAAGACGATAATGAAGCTAGTTCCTAAAAAAAGCATAGTTTCCGATGACGTAGTGAAAGCTAAGGGTGCGCGCATGCCGACAAAAGATATACTTATATGCAAGGCAAACATTATGGAAAGTAAAATTTTTGCCAGCATATTAAAACACCAGTATAAAGACGTAGAAATTGCGGGCAATTTCGACCAGCTTATTTCTATGGCGGCTACGGGCAGCTATAGGCTTGTTTTGATTGATAAAAAGCTAGCGGGGCTAGACTTAGCGGCGTTAGAGAGCTTGCGCCGAAAAGCGCCTGCGACCAAGCTAGTTCTGTTTTCTAACGACAACGATGAAAATCCACTATTTAGCGAAGTCGCTAGTTACAATATCACCAAGTCGGGTCTTGAGAAACTCGCACAAAAATATATATAAGGATGAGGTCTTAAATGAGAGATTTGAAAGTTTTAACGGTTGATGACGACGCTATAAATTTAAAGCTACTTGAAGTTATGCTAAAAAAATACGGCAAATTCCAAACCATACTCCAAGCCAAAAACGGCTTGGACGCCCTTGCCGTACTCGAAGTTCAGCCCGTTGATTTGATTTTATTAGATATCGTAATGCCTGTGATGAATGGGCTGGAATTTTTAGATAATCTTCACGCGAGAGAAAGCATAGCTCATATCCCCGTCATTGTCCTTACGACGGACGAGACGGCTAAACGAGAGGCTTTAAATAAAGGTGCTTATGACTTTATGACAAAGCCCATCAACGACAAAGATCTTCACAAAAAACTAGACGACGTTATGAATATTATCGGCGATTAAATTGCCGATTGTGTCCTCGTAGCTCAGTAGGATAGAGCGCAAAATTCCTAATTTTGAGGCCACAGGTTCGAATCCTGTCGGGGACACCATTGCTCTTTTTGAGATATTTTGCTTTCAAATTTAAGCCCTCATATTCCATATAGAATCACGTTATAAAATTTACTTGTAGTCCGTGAAACTTTGAATTGTAAATTTTAAAATTTACTATCTTGCGCCGCGCGTTTTTACAGCTGCATATCCGATAAATTTAGAAGAGCGCCGCAAAAGACGCCGTCAAAAAAGCGAAATTTAACGCGAAAGCGAAATTTAACGCGAAATTTTATATAATTTCACGATTTAATGCGAGGAGATAGGATGAATAAAAAGGCGTATTTCGGGAGTTTCGGCGGGCAATTCGTGCCGGAGACGGCAATGTTTGCGCTTGAGGAGTTGGAGGATGCGTACAACACCATAGCGCAGACGAAGGAATTTAAAGACGAGCTGGGTTACTTGCTGCGCGAATACGCGGGGCGTCCGACGCCGTTATATCACGCCGCGCGCCTTAGCGAGCACTACGGGCATGAAATTTATCTAAAGCGCGAGGATCTCAACCATACGGGCGCTCATAAGATCAATAACGCCCTAGCGCAGGCGCTACTCGCCAAAAAAATGGGCAAAAAAAAGATTATCGCAGAAACCGGCGCGGGTCAGCACGGCGTGGCGACGGCGACGGCAGCGGCGCTATTCGGGCTTGAGTGCGACGTGTATATGGGCGAGACCGACGCTGCGCGCCAGCAGCTCAACGCCTTTAGGATGCAGCTTTTGGGCGCAAATTTGATCAAAATCGGCACCGGTCTTAAAACGCTCAAAGAGGCGACCACCGCGGCGATTCAGGCGTGGGTGAACGAGATTGAGAGCGTATTTTACGTCATCGGCTCGGCGGTCGGACCGCATCCGTATCCGAAGATGGTTAGGGAATTTCAGAGCGTCATCGGCGCCGAGACCAAATCGCAGCTCGCAAGCAAGGGGATCAAAGCCGACTACGTCCTAGCCTGCGTAGGAGGCGGAAGCAATGCGATAGGAATTTTTAGCGCGTTTGTGGATGATCCTAGCGTGCAACTCATCGGCGTCGAGGCGGGCGGCTTGGGCGCGCATACCCCTTATCACGCAGCGACAATCACCAACGGACGCGCGGGCATCATCCACGGCATGAAAACGATCGTACTGCAGGATAAATTCGGCATGATCGAGCCTGTTCACAGCATCTCGGCGGGGCTTGATTATCCCGGCGTAGGCCCGGAGCACGCGCATCTGCACGAGATAAGTCGCGCAAAATATGAAGCCGTAACCGACGATGAGTGTATCACGGCGCTTAAACTGCTCTGCAGGCTCGAAGGCATCATCCCTGCGATCGAAAGCGCGCACGCGCTAGCGTATTTGCAAAAGCTCTGCCCGCAGCTAAAGGGCAAAAAAACGATCGTCGTAAACGTAAGCGGCAGGGGCGATAAGGATATGGATACCGTGATGAACTACAAAAAAGGAACGATTTATGGATAAGATCAAGGCGGCCTTTGCCGGCAAAAAGGCAAACATCGGCTACATCGTGGCGGGCTACCCGAGCCCCGCGCATACGAAGGAGTTCTTGTCAAATTTAGACGAAAGCGTGATCGATCTGCTTGAGATCGGTATCCCGTATTCCGACCCGCTCGCAGACGGCCCCGAAATTTTTAAGGCGAGCTTTTCCGCGGTGCAAAACAGCGTAAACGCGGAGAAGGTATTTGAAATTTTAAAAGGGGTGCAAACGCGCAAGCCGCTTGTATTTTTGGTCTATTACAACGTGATCTTCGCCTACGGCGCGCGCGAGTTTGTAGCGCAATCGGCGCGCTACGGCATCAGCGGGCTAATAATCCCCGATCTGCCGTATGAGGAAAATGAGGAAATTTTTGCGCTTTGCGAGGAGTTCAGTATCGCGCTCATCCCACTTATCAGCGTTACGAGCGAGCACCGCGCCGCGCGAGTTTTGAGCCGCGCGCGCGGCTTCATCTACGGCGTAGGCGCTATCGGCGTGACAGGAAGCAAGCAAACTCCGATCTCGCGCCTAAAAAATATGGTCGCCGATCTTAAAAAGATGAGCGATCTGCCCGTAGCGATCGGCTTTGGTATCCGCACTGCCGGCGACGTTCGCGCCACGAAAGAATACGCAGACGGCGCTATCATAGGCACCGCGATCGTAAATTTATGCGCAAACTACGGCGGGCGCGAGCTGCAAGGCAAGATCGCCGAACTTTTTAACTAACGGAAAGAGCATGAAAAAGATATTTTTGATTTTAATCGCAAATTTTTGCCTCGGCGCCAATCTGATGCAATACGATCTTTTCAACCACGACGATAGCGTCGACATCGCCTTGGCATTTGACTCCGCATACAAGCCAGACATCGTGCGCCGCGTCGACGGGCAGTCGATGAGCCTTATTTTAAAGGGGCTCGGCGGCGATGAGAAATTTAACGAAATGCGCACTAATCAAAAGGTATTAAAAAGCTTTACGATAGCGCCTAAGGGCAAGGATATCGAGATAAATTTCCCCACCGGAGCCGATCTGTCGGTCGATGCTCTTACTCAAGACGGCAATTTAAAGCTCATTTTGCGCGTAAAAAACCCCGCTTTCGATCAGAGCAAGATGAGCGTAAAGAGCGAGGCGAATGAAACGGCGCAAAGCAGCAGCGGGGTTTCCGTGATGCCGATAATCGTAGCGTTACTGCTTGCGGTTGCGGCTTTCGTCGGCGTGCGAAAATTTTTATCGCACAAGCCGCAAAAAAGTATCGACGAGACATGGCGGGTTTTTGAAGACGACGCTAGCATGGAGGGCGCTGACGTGGACGTAGCGGGCATAGATGAAATTTTAAACGACTCCTCTTTTAAAAATCAGAGCGGATCAAAGAACGCAAATTTTACCAATTATTCTGACTCGCAGGAGTTTGCGAAGAAAGATGAAGCCTCTGCTTTAAATTCCAAAAATTCTAACGACTCAAAAAACGTAGATAGCGCAGATTTTTTAAGAGGCGAGAACGTGAGCGAAGAGAGTGCACACGATAAATTTTACGATGAGGTTGCGTGTGCCGAGCGTTCGGAAGCTATGGGGGCGGACGAAAACTATGAGAGCGCCGAGAATATAAGAGCAGCGGATAAAATTTCGCCGCTTAAAGTAGGCCCTGTCGAGAGCGGCACGATGGAATTTCGCGAGGGAGCAAAAGAAAGATCGGATACAAAAGAGCCCAAGGTTTCGGCATTTAAAAGCATTTTAGAAAATGAGCTGCTTAGCTCGGATACCGCAAGACCTAGCGACGTGCGAGTAGAGCTTGTGCGCGAGATCGACGAAAATAATGCTGCCGTAGTGCTAAGCTTCGCAGGCAAAAAACATCTAGTGGTGTTAAAAAGCTCCAACACTATCGATTAATGAGACGAGAAATTTCGCAACTTGCGGGCTCTGCGACCCATAAAATTTTGCAGTTTGTTAAATTTTAAAAATTGTGGAATTTTATAGCTCTAGAAATTTATGCCACATTTAAACCTCATCGCCAAAAGGTCGCGATGAGGTTTAAATTTGAAAAGAAAGAATGGCGAAAGCTCGGGTAAGCTTTAAAATTTAACCCGCGCCTCGCCGCAAAAATTAATCTAAAATCTTACTTCCAGATCAACGTAGAAATTTCGCCCCGCGCCGACTGCCAAAGTATCTCGCGTGCGGTTTGCGTTGATGTAGTGGCGATCGAAAATATTATTTACGCCAAAGCTCACGTCCGCGCCGTCAAGGGCCGGAATAATGCCGTTTTTGATCTTGTAGCTTCCTCTGAAATTTGCGATCGTGAAAGCTTTATCGACGTAAAAATATTCCGTTCTGCGAGCGAAATAGGAAGCGGGTTTAGAATGAGGCTTAAAATAGTGGCTTACCTCAAAGCCTAAATTTAAATCGTGCAGAGGCGAGTAAAAGGCGTGCGCGCTTAGTTTTTTGGCGTGGTTATTGATGTTTTCGTGCGTCTTTTTATTGTAAATTCTAAGTCGCTCGAAGCTCGCGCCGAAATCAAAGTCCTGCGTTTGGTAGTTTGAGCTTAGCTCAAAACCATGCCTTTTGGCTTGATCGATATTTTGATACTGCCCGTATTGTTGCGAAAAGCCGCCCGGAGGCACGCCCAGATGCGGCAGCGCCTTTATGCCGATCATATCTTCGATCTTGCCGTTAAAATAGATAAATTTCATATCGAAGTGATCGTCCGTAAAAATTTCATCCTGTTTAAAGCTAAATCCGACCTCGTACTCTTTTACGGTCTCGGGCTTTAGATCGGGATTTGGGATGTAATAATAATGTATGTTCATCGGCCCTGATTGCGATGTCTCGTGCGGAGTAGGCGCGCGGAAACTCTCGCTGTATCCCGCTAAAAGCGTAAATTTATCAAAGAGAGTATAGGCAATCGCCGCGCGCGGAGAAAATCTCGAATCTTTAAATTTAGCCGATCTGCCTTTGATGTCGCGATCGAATCTATCGTATCTACCGCCTAAGGTAAGCTCTAAATCATCGTGCAAGCGGATCAAATCCTGCGCGAAAAGCCCGTAGCTATTGTATTCGTTCGGAAATGAGGCAAAATCCGATAGCACGCCGTTTCGGATAAAGATCGCATCTTCCTGCCTATTTTCGTAATCGCCGCCGAAAGCGAAGCTGTGATTTAAAAAGCCCGTGTCGAATTCCGAGATATTTTTGATCTCTAGCCCCTTACGATCGTCTTTGTTCGTGTAACTGCCGGTATCTGCGCCGTCAATGTAGCTGCGTTTATACTCGGCTCTGCTTTTATAGGCCTTGAAAGACATATCCACTAGCGGGCTTTGCGGCGTGAAATTCCAATCAAAAACATAATCTCTTTGGCTTAAATTTCCATGTACGAAGAGATCCTCCTCGTTTTTCCATAGCGTTTGCCAGACGGTGTGTAAATTTTCGTCGTAATCAAAGGCGCTGAAGCTTATGCGGTGGTCGTCCAGGCTTGCGCCGATCTTAAAAAATCCGGTATCGATATGCTCGTTATTGAAGGTTTTGTCGTAGTCCGGGGCATAGTGCGTGCCGCCGTCTGCGAGCTTAACGTTGCCGTAGCTTGCGCGCTTGCCGTAGAGTAAAACGTCGATCGGAATTTCCTCGCCCTTGCCGTAAATCGCGCCGCGCGTGCTATGCATATTGTTTGATTCAAGCCTCTGTCCTAGCATCAAGCCTACGCTTTTGCCCTCGCTTAGATAATCGCTCGCGCTTTTGGTTTGCATATTTACGATACCGCCGATCGCGCCCGAGCCGTGCAGCACGGACGAGGCGCCCTTTATGACCTCGACGCGCTTTAGGATGTCGCTATCGGTGCGGAAGGATGAGATCATATTGGAGTACATCCCTGCGCTTCTGCGCACGCCGTCTTGTTTGATGATGACGCGCTCGTCGCTTTGATATCCGAATCCGCGGATCTGAAACTGTCTGCCGATCTGCCGCCCCATATCCATACTGCCGTCAACGCCCGGTATCTGCATGATCGAATCGATCACGTTGGTTTTGGCTTTCATATCCTTGGGGGTTAAAATTCCGGCCGAGCCCGCGTATTTTAGGTTATCGACCGCGCTTACCGTCGCTTGCACGACGATTTGACCCAGATCCTGTGACTTCGTGGCGTTGTTTTCGGCCGCATTTGCTCCGCCTATCGCGCCTATCGCAAGCGGCACCAATAAAATTCGCTTTTTCATACCCGCCCTTTAAAATAAAATTGAAATACATTATTATATATCCGCATACTTAAATATTGTTGAAATTTAATTTCAAAACCATTTGAAATTTGTTTTTATTGGAGGCAAGTATTGTGCTATGTCTGAGCCGTTTCCGCGTTTTGGCTACGTCATGCCTGCACTCTATTTGCGCCGCTTCTGCCCCCCCCTTGGCTCTGCTCTACCTGTATCCGTTTGTATCGTGTTTCGTCTGACCGCCTCTGCGCTTTAGCTTCTCGTTGCGATTTGTTTGCGCCGAAATCGAGCGGCTAAATTCGACACTTCTATCGCAGCAAAGAGTCTAAATTTAAACGCCCGCGATTTGCTTGCGTCTAAATTTAGCGGTCGCCCGCGCGATTTTAAAATTTAGCTTTTCGCAAATTTAGATCGGAATTTATTTGCTTTTTATTTTACAAAGGATAAAATCGCGCCTAAGAGATCGGTCGATCTAGATTATTTCAGGATCTTTTCATGAATAACGTTAAATGGTACATCATTGCAGGCGCCGTGCTAGGCGTGCTGGGTGCGACGCTGGTGCATTTGGGAAACCCGGGCAATATGGGCGTTTGCGTCGCTTGCTTTTTGCGCGACACCACCGGCGCGCTGGGCTTTCACCGAGCTAGCGCGGTGCAATACATCCGCCCGGAGATCATAGGGCTCGTGTTCGGCGGCTTTTTGGCAAGCGTGCTTTGGACGCGTGAGTTCGCGCCGGTTACGGGCAGCTCGCCGTTTGCGAAATTTTTCCTAGGGATCTTCGCGATGATCGGCTGCCTTGTGTTTTTGGGATGTCCTTGGCGCGCGTTTTTGCGCCTAGGCGGCGGCGATCTGACCGCGTTAGCCGGGCTAGCGGGTTTGATCTGCGGCGTACTCATTGGGTTTTTGCTTAAAAAGCGCGGCTATGAGGCGAGCAAAGAGGCAAGACTTAGCGGCCCGATCGGAATTTTACCCGTGATACTGGGTGCGGCGCTGCTTGCGGCTTTGGTTTTCGGACTCAAAACGGGCGAGGGCGGCTCGCTTTTTATCTCCGCTAAAGGCCCCGGCGCGCAACACGCCGCGGTAGGCATCTCGCTGGCTGCGGGCATTATCGTGGGCGCGGTGATGCATAGAAGCAAATTTTGCAGCGTCGGCGCATTCGGCAGAATTTTCCGCGGCGATTTCTCGATGTTTTGGGGCGTGCTAAGCGTCATCGCGTTTGCGAGCATCGCAAATATCGCGTTTGGGCAATACAAACTCGGCTTTGAAGGCCAGCCTATCGCACATAACGATTTCGTTTGGAATTTCTTAGGCATGGTGCTCGCAGGACTTTGTTTCAGCCTCAGCGAGGGCTGCCCGGGCAAGCATCTGGTGCAGGCCGGCACGGGAAATTTAAGCTCGGGCATATTCGTCATCGGCATGGCGGCAGGCGCCGCGATCGCGCATAATTTCTTGCTCGCAAGCTCGGCTAAAGGCATCACCGAGTTCGCTCCTTACGCGGTCGCGATCGGTTTTGTTTTTGCGCTTTACGTGGGGATTTTTCAAAGGCGCGGCGCTTAAGGCTGATATTTAATCTCAGAGATCAATCTATACAGAGGCGGTGTATCTAGCCAAGCTCTGGCGGCGTACTTATAAAGAAATACGCTGCTGGAGCAGAGCGCTCGCTGTAAGATTGGCGCAAGCAGCTAGAGATGGAATTTAAGAATTTGTAGCCGTATTCATAACGCGATAAAGCATAAAATAGATTCCGCGCAAGAAAGATTACGATCAATTTTTAAGAGCCGCTCCTTTAAATTTTAAAATTTAAAGGCTTTGCCATTTGAGGCTTCTTTAATTTAAAAATCTTTAATTACTAATTAAAATCTAGCCACACGTGGCGCTGGGTCTTATCCAAATCAATGCCTTTTGTCTTCATAAAAAATTCTTTTATCCTAACGTAGTCGTCCATAGTTTCTATCGTAAAGGCGATATCTTTATCCTTGCCTCGGATTATTATATTATCGTAGAATATAAGTCTAAGTTGAAATTTAAAAACCAAAAATATATAAATTTTAAGACGAATAAAAACAAAAATGCAAGTATAGATATGAAAAATACTCTGAAACTACCTATTTCTATATATTTTCTTACGTCGATAGCCAATACTAATATACAGATTAATAAAAAAGCGATTATCGTAGTGTATGGTTCAAATTTAAAGAGAAATCTATAAAAAAGCACCCTGTCTTCTGAGCCAATCATTATCTCTTGCGAAATAGGCTTTTTTTACATCCTTAAGATCATCTAAGAATATAGTTTTTTCGGGCATTTTATTTGTATAATAAGTAACTCGATCATTATAAAATTTTACAAATTTCTTATTGTAAAAATTTGTAAAATATTCCATTATTATAGGCAATCCGAAAAATGGAAATACTATAAAAAGCTGATTATATCTAGTTTGATTGGGTTCGTATGAATACATAAAAATCATAATTGCAAGCGTGCATACCGTAGCAAAAACTATATAAAAATTCGTCCTATCTTTGAGCACTAAAGGCTCTTTATTGTAATCACGAGCGCAACTCGGATTTTGTTCAAATTTATTAGGTTTTTCGTTTGTATTTATCATAGAGTCATCCGTGATTTTTTCAAATTTAAAATTTTTACTATCAGAATTTTTGACATTAGAATTCTCCTGTGATCCTTGCTCTAAATTTTGACGCCGTTCATTTAAAATTTTATTTAGCTTCTCAAGCCTCTGTTTTCTATTCGTCTTTTATTCTCTATAACCTACACAAAAATTTGCGGCCGGATTTTATCTAAATTTTTCCCTGTTTTGAGTAGAAAATAGGCTTTTAGTTCTTTGTATTCTTTACTTGTTAATATGCTTACTTCGATATAATTACCATTGCTCATAAAAATAAGGCTGTCGTTTCCTATGTCAAATCCCAAATTTTTCTTAAATCTAAATATGATTAAGGGCGCAAACGCCAAAAATAAGGAGATCGGCACAATTAAAATTCCATAAGAAATTTTATTTTTAAAAGTTACTACCAAAGATAAAAGGATTATCCACGCGAACGCGACAAAAAATGTTGAAATTTTACCTTTTTTCGTTATTTTAAAAGTAGACGGTCCAAAGGTGCGTTTTATTGCAATTATTTCGGATAAATTTATAGAGTATAGAGTCGCCCTCTTTTTCTCTGAATAATATTCGATAACTGAATTTTTAAATTTTATATAACAGGTACTGAATTTACCAGGAAGTTCTAGCCAGCGTTTAACGGATCTTGGCGAGTCTTGCCTTGTTCCAAAATCTATGAAATTAAGAAAATACAGAAATGGCGAATAAAATTTAATCATCTCTATTGAATTATCTTTTATGATTATCGGCTCTTTGTCGTAATTTCTAGCTTAAGTTTTAAAATTTTGCGAAGGTGTATCAGTGGCACAAGAGAAATCGCTTTGCGATTTTTGTTCAACGGCATTTGTAAAATTTTGCTCGCTGGCATTTATAGAATTTTGCCTGCCATCGCTCGTAAATTTTAGCCCGCCGCGCGCCAAATTTCGCTTATCGCAATTTTTATCTTGTAAGAAATCCTTTATATTTTCATCATACCGCGTTTTGCTTATGCCAAACCTAGCGATTTCGTCATTACGCATTTGGTTCCTCCTTATACGCGCTTGATTTAGATATAACTATCGCGCGAGTTTGCACACGGAGATCAGCCTTGCGCATTTTTTAAAATTTGCAAAATTTCGCTTATCTTTTGTGGATCTTTGTCGCCTCGAGCGTCCTCCACGCGACTGTTTAGATCGATAGCGTAGGGGCGCAGTGTGAGTGCCTCACGGATATTTTGCGCACCGATACCACCTGCAAGAATAAAAGATATCGCACCGCTTTTAGCAGCAGCGTCATGCTTATTCGCGCTATCATCTTTTGTGGCACCCAGTTTGTCCACTTCGCCGCCGTCATTCGTAATATTTGGCGCGCCCGCCTCATAGTCGTTTGCACCTTGATTATTGACGCCTTCGCTTGTGGGTCTTACACCATTCAGCCGAGCGGTAGCACACGCACTAAATTTGCACTCATCGGCATTTTTTTCGTCGCGACGATCGGCGTTCGTTTCTTGTTTCGTATTGCTCGATCGAACAATATCATGTGTGCGTTCGCTCACTTCATTACTATTAGAGGCACAACACACGTCGCTAACCCTCTTGAGCTTCAAATTTCCGTTTTCGCTATGCTCCGTGCAAGAATTGCCGCAGCTGCCGTTTTTATCGCGCTTTAAATTCCCCTCGCTATATCCGCTACAGATCGCGCTGTGTTTAAGATGGCTCCTTGCGCCGTCTGAGCTTTGAGCGGTGCCCGCTACATAGCATTTTTTTTCGCTTGCTGCATCATTTTGCGTATCGCAGCGCCCGCTAGCCGAGTCGTATTTTGTGCCGTCCATAATTTGAACTGTGTTGCCCGCGCAGTATTTTTCATCGCTAGTTGCGCCGTCTCGTCTTTCGTAGCTAAGCCCTACACGTCGCAACAGATCCCAGTCGAAGCTCACGCCGTTGCCGCCGAGGCTAGCTCCTTTGGCGTCAAATAAGATTCGATCGCAACTCAAACCCTCAAGAGGCGGCATCTCAGCGCCAATGCTTACCACCTGCCATGCCTCGATGCCCGCCGCGTTGAGGCGCGCTTTGAAATCCGCGCTTATGCGTCCATAAATCTGAGCGCAGTCCAGCTCGCAAGCCTCGCAAATTTTTAAAATTTGCTCCTCGTCTAGGTCTTCCGCGCCAAAAATTTCAGAATTCAGATCCTCCGTCGAGGCGGGCGTGGCGCAGTTTGCGTTTAAATTTACGTTCAAATCGTCGAGATGCTTTTCGCAGAATTCCGCGGCTTCGTAAAATTCTACGCCGCCGCTCTTGCTCACGTAAATTTTATCTTTGCAAATTTCATCACCGCAGGCTTTGCCTCTAAAATTTTCGCACGCGGCGGCGCTGTGTTTTTCGGAGCTCAAAGCAAAGACTCCGACGCACTTTGCGCCGTTTTTATGCGCGATGCGTGCAATCTCGCGTGCCGTTTCTACGCTAACGCGGCGCTTGGAGCTTGACACAAAAATTACGCCTAAAAATTCCACGCACGCGCCTGAGCCGTCGCCCTGGCCTCGCAAATCGCTGCCAAAATTTTTATCGCAATCGGAATTTTGCTCGGACGTAAAATTTGCATGATTTTGTGCGCGGCAGGTAAAATTCTCGCCGCCCTGATTAAAATTTGGCGCGAAATTTTGGCCGTCAGAATTGAAATTTCGCGTAAAATTCTCGGCATCCAAATTAAAATTCTGCTCAGAATTTTCGCCGCAAAAATTAGAATTTTTTATTGAGCTCTCGCCGCCTGATCGCGGTAAATTTTTAGCATCGTCCGCGCGCTCTAAATTTGCGCAGAAAGCCGAGCTGCACGCCAGCACCGCGCGGGCTTCGGCGGCGCTTTTGATGCCGCAAATTTTGATCTTACTTCTGTACGACATATAAAAATTCCGTCACGTAAAGCTCGCGAGCGTTTAAATTTCTGCTCGCGCGGTAGGTCGGATAGCGGATCTCTATCGTGCGCACGGAGCCGATGTGTGCGAGGTTTTTTAAAAATTCCGCCTTCGAGATGAAGCCCTCGGAATTAAAAGAGATTATTAAAAATTTCGCCGGAAATTCCGCCAGTAGCGCAAAAAATTCCTCCGCAGCACTTGATTTTTTGTTGTATGCCGAGCGGTTCCAGTCTGCGGGAATTCCAGAGACCTTGCTAAGCCCCGTAGTATTTGGGCGCTTGCCATCGTTTATAAAATCCGTGATTAAATTTAGCATAAAATAGTTCGAGCCGTAGGGGTGCTGATTGTAAGGCGGATCGAAATACGCGACGTCAAGCTGCGAAAAGCGCTCGCGCGCGCTCTGTGCAAAGTGCGCGGCATCCTCTTGAAAGACCGCGCTTTCGCAGGCGAAATTTGAAAGCACGGGCAGGCGCAGAGAAATTTCGCCCATTATGCGAGCTAGCGCGTTTTCGCCGCTGCCGCCGAACTTGCCTACGCCCGCTTTGTCCTTGTAAAAGCCCTTAAAAACGCCGCCCGTGTTTGAGTGGATACTCGCCTCGCTAAGCAGCGGCGCAGTGAAAAAATCGCGAAATTTTTGCGGGATTTTACCGATCTGCTCGGAAAGCCCGCCCAAAATCAGGGCGTTTCGGCGCGTGTAAAAAGCGCGCTCGCCCGCCTTGATATTCTCATCGTCCTTCGGCGCGTACAGCTCGCTAAAAAAGCTCTCCTTCGGCGTAAAATTTCTTAAAATTTCAGCGTGTAGCTCGCTCAAGTCTCGCCACAGCCCGTCGCTAAAATTTGAAAGATAGCAGGAGTTTATCGCGCGCGAGTAGCCCTCCAGGTCGTTTGCGATAACGAGGTTTGAGTGCGCTTTAGCCAGACGCGCGACGATGCCGCTACCGCTAAAGACGTCTGCAAAGCTGATCTTGTCCCGCCCAAGCTCCGCCTTAATCTCGCAGATCGCCCGCTCGATCGGCGCTAGCAGCGAGCGCTTATTGCCCAGATAGCTGATGAGCTGCTCGCTTAAAAACTCCCTCTTTTCGCCGTTAGCCATCTAAGCTCTCGCTCCTACGTAGTTTTCGTAAAATTTCCACGTTTTGCCCGATTTGATCGCCTCTAAAATGAGTGGCTTAGCCTCTGCAGGGCTTGAGACGACATCCGCGCAGTATAGCGCAAACATCGCATTTAGCACTACGATGTCAAATTTCGGTCCGTCCAGCTCGCCTTTTAAAATTTGCTTTAAAATCTCGGCATTAGCCTCGCCATCGCCGCCCTCGATCTCGCTGTGAAACGCCCGAGCGAAGCCGAACTGCTCGGGACTTACGCGGTATTCTAAAATTTTGCCGTCCTTGACCTCGTGGATCAGTGTCTCGTCGCACAGGCTGATCTCATCCATGCCGTCCATACCGTGTACCACCAGAGCGTGCTTACGCCCCAAAATCATCAGCGTTTCGGCGATGAGCCCGTTTACTTCCTCCAGATAATTGCCTACGATCTGATTGCTTAGGCTCAAATTTGGATTTAGAAGCGGCCCCATTATATTAAAGACGGTGCCGATTTTTAGGCGGTTTCGCACCTCTTTGACCTCGGCGGTGATCTTATGAAAAAACGGCGCGTGGAAAAATGCTAGCCCCGTGCGATCTAGCAGCGCCCTAATCTGCGCAAGATCGCTAAGTAGCGGCACACCCAAAGCATCCAGCGCATCGGAGCTTCCCGATCTGCTAGTAATCGCGCGGTTGCCGTGCTTGGCGACGCGCACGCCGAAGCTTGCCGCGATAAAGGCCACGGTCGTGGAGATATTGATCGTCTTTAGCCTATCGCCGCCGGTGCCCACGATGTCAAACATCGGGCTCGGATCGTCGTAGGTGATCGAGTATTTTAAGATACTGCGCACGAGCGCCGTGAGGCTGCTTGGATAGAGCGATTTTTCGCTGATCAGCACGAGCAGCCCAGCAAGCTGCACGATGTCGTAATCCTGCTCGTAAAGCGCCTTACAAATGACGGCGTAATCGTCGCTGTCTAGCGGGAAGCCCTTTTGTAGTTTCAACATAAACGGGGCGAAATTTACCACGAGTTTCTCCTTTAAAATTATCTTTTTGCCGTAATTGATGAAATTTTCGATGATCTTTTTGCCGTATTGCGTAAAAAAGCTCTCGGGATGAAATTGGATGCCGAAAACCGGCTTATTTCGGTGCTTCATCGCCATTATAATGCCGTCATTTTCACTTTTTGCTAAAATTTCAAACTCGCTCGGTAGCGTGGCTTCATCCACATAAAGCGAGTGGTAGCGCATCACTTCAAATTTACGCGGTAGCCCGCTAAAAAGCACGCCGTCACTAAAAATTTCGATTGCCGAGCTCTTGCCGTGCAGCGGTACCTCCAGCTGCTTTATCTCCGCGCCCGCCGCATATCCGATCGCCTGATGCCCCAAGCACACGCCTAAAATCGGCACGTCCAAATCCGCGCGCAAAATCTCTAAGCAAACGCCGCTGTCTTTTGGGTGATTTGGCCCCGGGCTTAGGATTATGTGCGACGGGGCAAGCTCGCGCACCCGCTGCAGCGTTATCTCGTCGTTGCGGAAGTAGCGCACCTCCTCATCGCTTAACTCCAAAATGTATTGATAAATATTGAAAACGAAGCTGTCGTAATTATCTATCATTAAAATCAAAATTTTATCCTTTTTTAGGGCGTTTGCGCCTCTTTAAAATTCTAAATAGTTCAAATTTAACCGCTTTGCGGCGAACAAATCCGATGCCGCTTTAGCGTCGCTTGCGGGCTAAATTTAAAATTCCGTCTACGGCTGCAGCATTATCGCATCTGTCGCGACGTTGCGCGCTTTACGATGCAGAATGAGGCTAGCCGTAAATTTTAACGCTCTCGCAGCGAACACGCTTTAAATTTAGCCGAATCAAGCTCGCACCGAAAAACGCCGCGCCCGGCTGGTTAAATTTAAAGCGTCTAAACTTCCTCGCATAGCTCCTCGATCGCTTTAAGCGGGCTTTTGCGCTTTTTGCAGATCTCCGCGTATTCGCTCTTTGGCGAGCTGTCGTAAACGATGCCTGCGCCCGCGCCGATAAATACGAGATTATTTAGCCCTTCGCAGCCGAAATTTTCCGCATTAAATTTAGCAGCCTCAAACCGCATCGCGCGGCTAAAATGCGGCCCACTCTCTAAATTTAGCGCTCCGCAGCCTGCGCAAGCTTTTAAATTTAATCTCGCATCGCGCCCGCCTGCGCGCGGCTTTAAATTTTGCGCCTCGCCGCTACTCTTTTGCGCTGCGAAATCGCAAAGCTCCGTCGCTTCGGACTTCTCCTCACCGAAAGCAGCGTTTAAATTTAAGTTGAAATTTCGCTTAGAGTTCTCGTCCGAGCAGGAATTTTGCGCGTCGCGATTTACAAAGATCGCAGAGCGAATCAAGATCGCCTGCATCACGTCGCCGCTAAAGCGCCAAAATCCGATTCCGCCGCCGTAGATGCCGCGCTCGTAGCGCTCCAGCTCATTTATGATCTGCATCGCGCGAATCTTCGGGCTGCCGCTTAGCGTGCCCGCAGGAAAGATCGTGCTAAGCACCTCAAACGCGCTCACCCCGCGCGGCTTGGTGCCGTAGACCTCGCTTACGATGTGCATAACGCTTTCGTAGCGCACGATGCGCATCGCGTTTTGCACCCGCACCGAGGCGGGCGCGGCGAATTTGCCGATGTCGTTGCGAGCTAGATCGATCAGCATCCGATGTTCCGCAAGCTCCTTTTCGTCGTTTAAAAGCTCGCGCTCAAGCGCCGCGTCGGCCTCGGCATTCGCGCCTCTGCTGCGGGTGCCCGCGATGGGAGCGACGAAAATTTCGTCCTTTTTGATCTCCATGATCAGCTCGGGGCTGGAGCCCGCGACGCAACCGTACAGCGTCGGGAAGTGAAACATATAGGGACTCGGATTGTTCTTTTTGAGTCGCTCGTAAAACTCCAGGCTGCCCAGATTCGTGCCGACTTCTAAAATTTCGCCCAGCACGACCTGAAACACGTCGCCGCTTTTTATCTTTTCTTTTGCAGCCTCGACCATCGCACTAAAATGCGACTCCTCGGCGCCCAGATCGGTTAAAATTTTAAATTTAAGCTCTTTTTTTTGAGGCTCCGGCTCAGACGCGCCTTGCGATTTTGAGCCGCCTTTTATCGCAGCGTCCGCTTTTGCGGCACTCTGCGGCGCGCCTTCCGCTTCGGCGGCGGTCTGCTGCGAAGCCTGCGGGCTAAGCCCGCGCAGACTTTCGTAAATTTGGGCATCTTTGCCGTAAAAATCGTAAATTTTGCTGATTTTATCGTAGTGCAGGTAGTTTGCGGCGTCGGCGTAAAAAAACGGCGGGAAGTCATACAGCGCCTGCTTCGGTGCGCCGATATTTTCGAACGCGCGCACGATGTCGTAGCCCAAAACGCCGAAAAGTCCTGCAAAGCTCGCGTTTTTAAACTCGCTCGCGCCTTCTTTTGCGCCCTTTACCTCATCAAATTTAAGCCTCAAAGCCTCAAAACTCATCTTAAATCCGTCGAAATAATCGCAATCAATGCCGATGATGACCTGCCTCTCGTCCTCTGCGAGGTAGCTTTGCGGATGCGTTTTTAAAATTTCGCGGTAGTAAAACAGCGGCTCTTCTAAAAGCATTTTCGTCCTTGGAATTTTTAGCGCCATTATACGCTGCTTAGCTTAAATTTGAGCGGGCGGCGCGAGCTTAAGCGGGCTTGAATACAAGCAAAATTTTAGTAAAATGAGCAAAAATTTAAGGAGAGCGTATGAAAATTTTATTTTCCCCAAGCGAGATGAAAAGCGAGCTAGGCGGCGACACGCGCATTTGCGAGCGAAATTTCATCTTTGCAGATCTTTACGAAAAGCGTCTGCAGATGCTGCGCGCTTACGCGGATTTTGTGGATAAAGCAAGTGAGGCGGAGCTTTGCAAGCTTTTCGGGCTGAAAAAATGGGATGCGACTCTGCGCGAAAATATCTTTGAAAAAGGCTGCACGAAGGCGCTTTTGCGCTATACTGGCACCGCGTATCGCGCCCTAGGCTACGCTTCGCTAAGCCCTGGCGCGCAGGAGTTTGCGGAGCGAAACACGATAATTTTTTCAAACCTTTTCGGCCCCGTGCTGGGCGGCGATGCGCTGCCGAACTACAAACTCAAGCAGGGCGAGAAATTCGGCGGCATAGACGCGGCGAAATTTTATCGCGATAGCTTCTCCGCCGCGCTGGATCGGTATCTGGCGGATGAGTGCGTAGTGGATCTGCGCGCGGGATTTTACGAAAAATTTTATGAGGTGAAGCGCGAATATTTGAGTTTTAGTTTCATCAAAGGCGGCAAGGTACTGAGCCACTACGCCAAGGCTTGGCGCGGCAAGGTGTTGCGCGAAATAGCTCTAGCAGGCGCTTGCAGCGAGGCTGAGGTGCTTGCGCTGCGTTTGGGCGGCGCTTCTGTGCTCGAGATCAAACAGATCGGGCTAAAAAAGGAGATCGTGCTGGAAATTTCATAAACGCGAAGAATTTTGTCCGAAGAAATTTACGATAAATTTTGCAGGTCTAATGCGGATTTTTACGTAAAATTTAGCTCGGAAAATTTGCCGCGAGTTCAAATCCCGCCCCATCCAAAGCGATTTTACCGAGAGAAATTTGTGGGCGTAATTTCATCGCGAGGATTTTACGGCGGCTTTTTAGTCTTTTTGCACTCTTTTGGCGAGCTTTGTACGGCTTTGAACGAGCTTCTGGCGGTGAAATTCGTCGTAAATTTTGCAAGAAATTCGCGCTCCGCATAAAATTTTACTGTGCGGAATTTTGCCATATGAGATTTCGTCGCGATAGAATTCCGTCGAAATTTAATCGCGGCAAAGATACGGTGCCGCGATCTAAACGTAAAATTTTATCTCAAATTTACGCTGAGCCGCAGTCTGGGCGCAGAATTTTAAAATCCGCTGCCAAGCCGCAATACGAACAAACGCAGGCGGGCTAATTTGCATAAAATTTCAAGCCGAAATTCCACGCCTTAAAATCCCGTAAATTTTAAAATTTCACAAATCCCGCGCTTGAAATTTTGAAGCAAAATTCCGCTTGTAAACTTTTAAGTCAAGCCAACTCCAGATAAAATTTTAAACCAAAATTTGGGGCATAAATTTCAAACAGAAATCCCGCGATCAAAATCCCTCGCCTCAAAATCCCGCAAATCCCCCGCTACCAAATCCAAAATTCCGCAAATTTATCAAGCTTTAAATTTTAAAGCTATAAACTTCACTTCAAATTTCAAGGATTATAAATGCTAGAACTCCCCTTTGTCGGCGCCGTCGTGGGCTTCATATCGGGCTTTTTCGGTATCGGCGGCGGCACGGTCGTAATGCCCGTGATGATGGCTCTGGGATACGACGTCAAGACCGCCGCGGGCATCTCGGTGATGCAGATGTTCATCGTCTCGCTTTTCGGCTCATATCTGAACTACCGCGCGGGCAGACTCCGCCTAGATAGCGGCATCGCGGTGGGGCTCGGAGGGCTGTGCGGCGCAAGCCTATCGGGCTTCATCGTAAAATACTCGCCGGAAATCGTGCTTGAGATCGGTCTTTTGCTGACGCTTGCGATCTCATTTCTCAAGCTCTTTAGCACGAACGTAACAAGCGGCGGTAACGCCGATCCCCACGGCGCGGTGCTGTTTTTCATCGGCTTTGCTATCGGCGCGATCGCGCTTAGCATGGGCGTGGGCGGCGCGGTATTTCTGACGCCCGTATTGGTCGGATTTTTGGGCGTCGATATCAAAAGAGCGGTCTGCATGGGGCTATTTTTCATCGTTTTCGGCTCATTTAGCGCGCTTTTAAGCCTTTCGTACAACGGCCATGTGGATTACGAACGCGGCGCGCTGCTAGCCGTGGGCGGGCTTTTGGGCGTGTATTTCGGCACCTCTCAGGCTCGCCGTGCAAAGCGCGAAACTCAGAAAAAATGGCTGCTCGTCCTCTACGTCGTGCTATTTGCGCTGGCGCTAAAAAAGGTGCTGCAGTAGCGCTGCGGACGATTTTACTGCGCTACGTTTTGCCCTTGCCTCGGTTTTGCTACAAGCGCGGTTTAGGCGCCTGCTATGGGCGCGTCAGAGCGATTCTGTGTGTGCTGTTTGCTACGCCGCCCTTTTTTTGCGTTTCGTAGTTTTTGCTTTGCCGCCCCCTTACACTGCGCGCGTTTGATCGCCGTCTTGCGGCGGCGCGTAAAACGTCGCGTTTCGTCGCGCGAGTAAAATTTTAAAACGAAATTTCAAAAAGCGCGAGCAAATTTTAAAAGCTGAATTTTAACGAGCCGCGTTAAAATAGCGAAGTCGCACATCTTTCGTCCTATGGGGGCTAGATAGCGAAATAAAATTTACAAATTTTAAAAGGACTTGGATTGACGAACTTGATTTTAGCGGGGCTAGGCGGCTGTGTAGGCGCGATGGCGCGAGTAGGCCTAAGCGGAGCGATCGCGCGCGCAATGGATCGCGCCGGGTTTTGGAGCGCGTTTCCGATCGCTACTTTTTGCGTAAATGCACTGGGAAGCCTGCTGATAGGGTTTTTACTCGCACTAAATTTAACGCAGAGCCTGCGGGTATTTTTTGTCGCAGGCGCGCTGGGCGGCTTTACGACATTTTCTACGTTCAGCTACGATACGCTGCAATTATTGCTGGCGCGAGAATTTGCTATCGGTCTGCTAAACGCGGTCTTAAGCGTATGCGTTTGTATGCTGTTTTGCTACGCTGGGATGCTTGCGGGCAGAACGCTTGCAGGCTAGCCGTGGAGCACGTGAGCTTTAAATTTAAATTGCCTCTAAGCTTGCGCTTTTAAATCAAAATTTATTGAAAGTGCCTGCGCTACGGAATTTTATCGCGCGCATGTGCTGCAAAATCTGCGAGCGATGGGCACAATACGATATGCCGTGCAGCTTTGTGAAATTTCGCTATCTTGCGCCTAGTTATCGCGACGCTGTGAAATTTTGCTGTTTTAGCGCGGATAAAATAAACCTAAGCCGCGCAATAAATTTTAAAAGCTCCGTAGACAAATTTTAAAGCTTGAAGCTTAGAATTTTAAAATTCTCGCGTAAATTTTAAAAGCTAAATTAAAGCGCGCCGAAATCACGACCTTGTGTGCCAAATCCTGCAGTGCTATCTTAGATTTATCGCAAGCGGCTGCGAGCCCTCTTAATTTCGTTTCTGCAAATTTCATTAACCTGCTCGCCCTCGCTATTTCGCAAGATAACCTCGTAGTCCGTGATTTCGCGATCTTTGTTATACCCCTTGATATATCTGAATCTCGATAAAACTATTTTAAAGGATTCTACATCGTCTAAAGTATACTTATCGCGTAGCTTGACGTAGTTAAAATTACTACTAGTAAGCATATGAAAATTGCTAAATTTTTGCTTTAAATTTAGCGTATAAATTGCCGTATGAGGCGTATCGTTATCGCAACGATTAAATTCGCTTTCATCGAAGGCAAGTGCGAGGCAAATTTCATCTCCGCAGATTACCTTGATATCCTTGGCGCTGCTGTTTATACGTATGGTCTGCCGCCACCCATCGCCAGGGATCTTAAAGATATTGCGAGCGAGCTTTTTGGCTATTTCATCTCCGACATAACCTTTGGCTTCGGACTGATCAGCCCAACCGAGCGCAGAGTAGTTCTGCTTTTGCGGAAAATCCGCAATTGGAGCTTGAAGCTCGCTTATAGCGTTTAAATTTTCCTCGGTGCCTTGCGGAGCTGCAAAAGAGGTACCCCTCATAGAGTGTAGATTAAAGAAACCGATAAATTTCCTCACGACCTTATGCACCGTTTGAGAAAATATCTTGGCTTCATTTTCAAAAAGCGAAATATCGTAGATGCCGTAGCTATAATATCCAAGCTCTCTACTCACCCACCTTTCGTCCGGCGAACGATCGATCTCGTCGTATCCATAGTAGCGCTCTGGCATATCTTTTTGTAGCAAAAAGTCGTCGCTATCGCTGTCCTCATACCTAAGCCAGACCCCAAAATCGTCCTTAATGTATAGATAATTAAACTTCGCGCCTCCTGCGAATTTTTTCTAGCCCATCCAAAATACGGGTCTTTTTTCTAGACTCGGCAAAGCGGCGACTGGGGGCAAATTTTGTGGCTCTTTTTCAAATTTTTCATCGATATAATCGCAAGCGCTAGTGGGCATACTAGGATCGCAACCCTCGGGCGTATCGGATGAAAAAAGCAAATTTAAAATCACAAATATATATAGCACAAAAAGCACGCACGCAACGCTCACGACCAAGGCGGTAATTTTTAAAATTTTTATAAAAGTTTTCATGTCCAAATTTTACCTCGTTGCACCTAAAAAGCATAAAATTTTGCTTTAAATTTGAAATCCTCCACGCATTATCTGTACGCTTCGCCTATTGCTTCGCTAAGGCTTTTTAGCAGCTCGTCCGCAGCTTCCGTCTTATCGCGCGCGTCCCGATTTTTGCCGTTTGAAGCGCCAGGTCCCGCGCCGCTGGCGCAGTCTTGCACGAAATACCACCAAAAATACCCGCCCACGTAGTTTTTAGCGTAGCGCGGCATCGTATAATACCGCCTCATCATCGCCTTTTTGCTCGCCTGCGTGGCATCCGCCGCCGTGTTTCCGCACTCGCCGATGCCAAGCTTCGAAGCGGGGAAGGCGCTTTGCAGATCGGTAAAAATTTCGCTCCAATCAGGCGCAAAGCCCTCGTTATCGTCCTCGTAGTAGCTTACGAAAAGGTAATCCAGCCCCTCTTTCATATCCTGCGGCACGAATTTTCGCAGCCACTCGTGCATCTGCGTCTTCTGCGCTCCGCTCGGCGTATAATACGCCGTAAGCGCCGTTTTGGCGCCCTTTTTGTGGATGAGCTCGAAGGCCGCGATCATCTTGGCAGCGATGAAATTCGCATCATCCCCCAGCCAGCCTTCGCCGTTTATTTCGTTGCCGATCTCCCAGATCTGCACGTAGGGCGCGAGCGCGGCGAAGGCGTCCGCAAACCTTTTTTCGTAGCTTTTCACGCTTTTGTACGAGCTCATCTCGTAGGAGTCCACGGGGCAGGCCATCACGTACGAAACCTCGCTAAGTTGCCTAAAAAGGGGTTCGTACTCGCGTGGGCTAATTTCTTTTGACATCACGACGCGCACGGTTGGCTTTACGGGTAGGGCTTGCAGGGCGCGCACGATGCTTTGCAGCTTTGCACCCGAGGCGTCTTGCGCGCCCTCGTACCAGCCGTCGTCGATCGTGACGCCCCAGATGAAGTCAGATTTAGAATTTTGCTTTGAAATTTTATTTGGATTTTCGCCGTAAAGTACGCCGCAAAACAGCGCCCCAAAAAATAGCGCGAGAAATATGTGTTTGAAATAGACCACGGCTTGCTCCTTGATTTGAAATTTTAAAAATTAGCTCTTTGCTGGTCTTTTCACAACCGATCAAGCAATCAAAATTTATCTCTTGCCTCTAAGATCATAAGAATAATACGAACGAGAAAAACCCTCTACGCTGAATATAGCAAAAGCGTTAAGCGCAAGAGCCGCTAAGCTGAGCAGCACCGTAGCAGGCAGCGAAAAACGCGCCAAAAATGCATTTGCAATAGCTGCAAGTACAAGCGCGATAAAGCAATATGAAAATATCGCGACACCACTAATGTCGGCAAGCTCCTGATAAAATCTATAAAAAAACAGAAACGATGCGATGAATCCCAATGCAAGTAGTATTTGAGCGATGATGCCGCCCGCTAAAAATATAAATAACAATACGCCTATAAATATTGCCGCAAAGGCAATGGCTGCGTTGCGCAAAAGGCTGCGGCTTGCGGTAAGCTTAGAGATATTATAAATGCTAAAGATAAAAAGCACGAATGCCGCTGCGCTTAGTAATACTCCCAATCCGCCGTAAATTCCTAATAGCAATAGCACCAGTTCGGCTATAGCTTTTAAGGCGCAGGCCGCGATGAAGGTGTATTTGATGAGTGCTACTTCTTTTTCTTGCGGGTTTGAGGGTTGCTGATCTTGAGTGTGCAGGTAGTCGTTTAAGTCCATATTCGCTCCTTGAAATTTATGCAAAAGTATATCTAAAAAACGAATAGGTAAAGATAAATTTCAAAATTTAGCGGCTCGCCGGCGGATATGTTGTATAAAGCAGGCGCCGCAAAAAGGCGGGTAAATTTAATTAGATAAATTTTAAAATTTAGATCGGAATTTCGGCGCTGGCGGAGCGGGTAAAATTTTAAATGGGCTGTAAATTTAAAAAGATGTGAGATAAAATTTCGCGCAGATCTGCAAATTTAAAATCCGCAAATCCGCGCAAACTGCTACAAGCGGGACTCGTAGCGACGTAGCGTATAAAGACGTTTAAGCATCTTTTTGCGAGCTGAAATTTTTTGCTTTTTGCGGACTTCCGTCATCGGCTCAAAAAATCGTCTCGCGCGGACCTCGGTAACGACTAGGTTACGATCGGTTTGCTTCTTAAAGCGTCTGTAAGCTTCGTCAAATGATTCGTTCGGATATACCTTTACTCCAGGCACTTTCCTCACCGCCTTTCAAAAAAATAAGTCGTGAGTTTAGCGAAAAATTCCTTAAATTTGCTTTTGAAGCGCTTTTTTATACTTCCACACGCTCTTGTTGTTGCGAGTATCTATCATCGAAAGCTCTAAAAATAGGCTTTCGCTTGCTTGCGCGGTAGAATTTTTAGCTGCAGAATTTAAGCTTTTTGCTTTTTTAGATCCTGCTTTACCGTCATTTGCCGCAGCGGGGCTTTGCGGTAAAATTTTACCTACCAAGATGTAATCCGGCGCGTAGATCGAGCCGCTTTCTACGGCGTGATAGCCACGGCTTACGCCATCGTTGCTAAATACGAGTTCGTCTTTGCTTGGAGCGTCTGTGACGACTGCTCTGCCTGAATGCAGCAGTGAAATTCTAATTTTTTTGCTTAAAAATTCCGCATCCACGCCGTGCGCGTTCGTCCCGTCCAGTGGCTCGATGCCGACGACGCTGAATCTACCGCCTTTTTTCCCGACGATACGCTTTGAGAGCAGATCGGCGATGCTTTCGCCTGCGATGCGCTCCAGATACGCGTTTGGATACCCTGCGTGATCGATGCCTCCGGTAAGCGCCGAATTATCCGTGCTTTTAGAGCCTTTAAGCGCAGCGCAGCCCGCTAAAAAGGCATATAGCAAAATCACGAAAAAACTTATTTTAAAATTTTTCATAAGCATTTCCAAATTTTATAAAATAAACTCCGCGATTATAGCGAGATTTGGTTAAATTTCGTTTTTTATAAGCAAAATTTGTAACGGATATTCCGTTCGTTCCTTTAATTTTGAGTTAAAGATTCCTTGATATACTTTCTGCCAATTTATTCAGAAAATTCGCGGGGTGCTTATGAAAAAAATCATTAAAAGAGACGGAAGTTTTCAAGAATTTCAATCCTACAAAATAAAAGATGCTATCAAAAAAGCCTACAAAAGCGTCGGTACCGAGTTTGACGAAAAGGTCTTCGATAACGTAATGGGCGCGATTGTTTTTAAGGATAAATTAAGCGTCGAAGATATTCAAGATCTCATCGAGAAAAAGCTCTTCGAAGCTGGCAATTTCGACGTTCTAAAGAGCTTTATGATCTACCGCCACACGCATAAGATGCAGCGCGAGCACATTTTGGGGCTTGAGGAGGATACGACCTATATCAACTGCACCCAGACGGTCAATGAATATATCAGCAAGCAGGATTGGCGAATTTTAGCAAATTCCAATACCAGCTACTCAAACGCAGGCCTGATCAATAACACCGCCGGCAAGGTCATCGCAAACTACTGGCTAGATAAAATTTACTCTCGCGAGGAGGGCGCAGCGCACCGAAACGGAGACTACCATATTCACGATCTGGACTGCCTTACGGCGTATTGCGCGGGCTGGAGCTTGCGTGTGCTTCTGAACGAGGGCTTTAACGGCGTGCGCGGCAGGGTCGAGAGCAAGGCGCCGAAGCATTTCCGCGAAGCGCTGTATCAGATGGCGAATTTTCTTGGAATTTTACAGAGCGAATGGGCGGGCGCACAGGCGTTTAGTAGCTTTGATACATATCTGGCGCCATACGTTTTCCGCGATAAATTAAGCGACGATGAGGTCAAAAAGGCGATCACGAGCTTCGTGTTCAACCTAAATGTCCCGGCGCGCTGGGGGCAGAGCCCGTTTACCAACGTCACCATCGATATGACATGCCCGGATGATCTAAAAACGCAGATCCCTACGCATAATAACGAGCATCTATTTAAAAATTTGCGCGACGAAGAGCTTTTGGCCGAGGCTAAAAGGCGCGGCAAAGGCTCGCTTGAGGCTTTGACTTACGGCGATTTCGAGCCTGAGATGAACCGCATCGTGATCGCGTTTTACGAGGTTTTAACGACGGGCGATAAGTGCGGCCAGCCCTTTACCTTCCCGATTCCTACGGTAAATTTAACAGAGGAGTTTAATTGGGATACGCCTGCGGCAGACGCCGTATTTGAAAACACCGCTAAGGTAGGCTCTAGCTATTTTCAAAATTTTATCGGTTCGCAATATATCACGAACGAAAAGGGCGAGCGCGTACCCAATCCAAAGGCGTATAAACCTGGCGCCGTACGCTCGATGTGTTGCCGCTTGCAGCTTGATCTGCGCGAGCTTCTTAAGCGCGGCGGAGGACTTTTTGGAAGCGCGGAGATGACGGGAAGTATCGGCGTCGTAACGATAAATTTAGCCCGCCTAGGCTATCTGTATAAAAATAACGAAGAGGCGCTTTATGCGAGGCTGGATGAGCTTTTGGAGCTTGCCAAATCGACGCTTGAGAAGAAGCGAAAATTCGTTACCGAGATGTTTGAACGCGGCTTGTATCCATATACGAAGCGCTATCTGCCGGGTTTTAACAACCATTTTAGCACCATTGGCATTAACGGCGCAAACGAGATGATCCGAAATTTCAGCGGCAACAAAGAAGATATTACGACGGAATTCGGGCGTAAATTTGCCCTTAAAATGGTTGAGTATCTGCGCGAGAAGATCCGCTCGTTCCAGGAGCAGACCGGAAATTTATATAACCTCGAAGCCACGCCTGCCGAGGGCACTACGTATCGCTTCGCCAAAGAGGATAAGAAGCGCTACGCAGATATCATCCAAGCGGGATTTGATAAAAATATATATTACACCAACTCTACGCAGCTTCCGGCAAATTTCGGAAGCGATCCGTTTGAGGCACTGGCGATGCAAGACGAGCTACAAAGCTCCTATACCGGCGGCACGGTGCTGCATCTGTATATGAAGGAGCGCATCAGCTCGGCTCAGGCGTGTAAGCAGCTCGTAAAAAGCGTAGTGCAAAACTACAAGCTTCCTTATATCACGATCACGCCGATTTTTAGCGTCTGCCATAAGCACGGCTACATCAGCGGCGAGCATGAATACTGCCCGAAATGCGACGAGGAGCTGCTTGCGGAATACAAAGCCAAGCAGAGTAAGGGCGCCTAAATAGCGATTTAAATTTTAATCTTAATGAAAGGATGGAGAATGGAATTTCCAAAAGAGTTAGAAGCAAAACGCACAAAATGCGTCGTTTACACAAGAGTAATGGGCTATTTGCGCCCGGTAGAGAGCTTTAATATCGGAAAGAAGGGCGAACACAAAGAGCGCGTCTTTTTTGAAGAGAAAAAAGACAAAAAACAGATCGCTTAGTCGCCGCTACCGGCCAAATGCAACAAACGCATACGAAGCCGCCGCAAGCCTTAAATCTGCGTAACGCGCAGATTTACGAGATCACGCCGTTTACGATGCTTGATTTTCCTGATCATATCGCCGCGATCACGTGGTTTTGCGGCTGCAATATGCGCTGTAACTACTGCTATAACCCTCAAATTGTTACTTCACGGGGTAAAATTTCAAACGAAGAGTTTCTGCGCTTTTTGGATGCGCGCGCGGGTAAGCTTCAGGGCATCGTATTTAGCGGCGGCGAATGCACCTGTGCGAGCGATTTTATCCCGCTGGCGCACGAAGTTAAGCAGCGCGGCTTTTTGCTCAAAGTAGATACCAACGGCTCGAATCCGCAAAAGATCGAAGAAGCTCTAAGCCTGGGGCTAATCGATTATATCGCGCTTGATTTTAAGGCGCCGCGGCAGGATTTTGAACTCATCACGAAATCAAGTTTATACGATAAATTTCTACAAACTCTTAGGCTTTTGCTGCGGCGAAATTTTAAATTTGAGGTGCGCACGACCGTGCATGCCGATTTTTTAAACAAAGTTAAGATCGAGCGGATGGCGCAAATTCTATACAGCGAGGGTTATCGCGGCGTTTATTATCTGCAAAACTTCCTGCCTACCGGCGATAATTTCGGCAATTTAAGCGCGCCGCTTGCGAGCTTCGATCCGAGCAAAATCCGCACAGATCTAAAGACCGAACTTCGAAATTTTGATTAAATTTGCGCCGTCGCGCGCATCTTGTCGCGATGAACGCGATGAAATTTTATTTAGTACGCCGCGGATTATCCGGCGTATATTGTGCCTCGATAAAATTCCGCCTCGCTGTTTGCCGCAATGGTGCTTGCCGTAGGCATTGGCGAAAAGTAAATAGATGGAATCGCACCACATGCCTTTAAAATTTCATCATAAAATTCTTCCATCATAAAATTTTGCCCCAAAGCTTCGCCGTAAAATTTAATTTCAAAGCTCCAAGTATACAGCCGGTATAAAATTTAGCTTTTGCTCGCTTAGTCGCAAAATTCCGCCATGTGCTCCTGCCGAGCTGTGTGCGTCTTATAAAATTCCGCGCAAATTTTACGGGTGAAATTTCACGCCTTTAAATTTTGCCCGCAAAGCCTTCGATAAGATTTTTTTCGTTACAATACGCCCTAAATTTTTAAAAAGGCAAAAAATGGATAGGAAAAAAATCTACAACCCCTTCTCCGACGAGACGCTTACCGATCGCAAGGTCTTTGGCGGCAATCCGCAGGGTATTTTAAATTTTACCAAGGCGAAATATCAATGGGCGCTGAAACTTTGGGATCTAATGGAGGCCAACACCTGGTTTCCTAAAGAGGTCGATACCACGGACGACGTGCGCGATTATAACTTCAATCTCACAAGCGCCGAGAAGCGGATGTACGATCTCGTGTGGAGCCAGCTGATATCGATGGATAGCTTTCAGACCAACAATCTCGCCGATAATATCAACCCCTACATCACGGCTCCAGAGATCAACGCAGTGCTCGCGCGCCAAGCCTACGAGGAGGCCAACCACAGCAAATCCTACGCCGTCATGGTCGAGGCGATATGTGAGAACACCGATCTGATTTACGAGATGGAGAAGCACGACGATATGCTTCGCAGGAAAAACGACTACATCTCAAGCGTCTATGAGGAGCTTGCGGGCGAGGTTAGCGACGATAAGCTGCTGTTAGCGATGGTGGCGAATCAAATTTTAGAGGGGATCTACTTCTACAGCGGCTTTACGTCGATCTATGCGCTTGCTCGCGCGGGCAAGATGCTAGGCAGCGCGCAGATGATCCGCTTCATACAGCGCGACGAGATCACGCATCTGCTACTCTTTCAAAACATGATAAATTCCGTTCGCAAGGAGCGTGCCGATCTGTTTAACAAACGCAACGTGGATAAAATTTACGAGATGTTCGAGACGGCGGGAAACTTGGAGATCGATTGGGGCAAATACATCACGGATAACCAAATCATGGGCTTTACGGACGACATCATCGAAGAATACATCCACTACCTGGTCGATCAGCGCCTGCTTGCCATCGGGCTTGAGAAGCGATACGGCGCGAAACATCCGATAAAATGGGTCGATGATTTTTCTAAATTTAACGATCAGAAGAGCAACTTTTTCGAGAGCAAGGTCACGAACTACAGCAAAGGAAGTTTGAATTTCGATGATTTTTAGCGGATTTTGCGGTTTGAAATTTTGCTTTGCCGCATCGCAGCACGGATATTTTGCAGATACTTGTCCGGCGCGGCACGGACATGCGATGAGCGCAGAAAGCGCTTTATCGGTAAAATTTTTAAAATTTAGCCGTGCTGTGTATCCAAAAAACGCAGTTCATGCTCTTTCGATACAGCGTAAGCTCTTTGGAGACATTTTTAAAAATTTTATCAGCCCTAAATTTAGGTATGGCAGAAACTTTCGTGGCTTTAAATTTAACGTCTGGTCGGACGGGAGTGCACTATGGTCTCGCTAGAGCGGCTACGCTGCGAAAAGATGGCGAACGATATCGCCGAGCAGGTGAGTTTAAATCCAGCGCTTTTTGAGGCGTTTTGTAGCGTCGCTAGAAGCGAGTTTGCCCCGCTCGGCGCGCACGCTTTCAGCCTCAACGCACAGCCCATTTTGGCCAGCCAGTGGATCAGCTCGCCGCTGACGGTCGCGCGCATGACGATGGCGCTAAGCGTCGATCCGAAGGTCGAGAAAATTTTAGAGATCGGCTGCGGCAGCGGCTATCAAGCGGCGATTTTAAGCAGGATGGTTCACCGCGTCTTTGCCGTCGAGCGCGTCGAGCGGCTGGTGGGCGAGGCGAAAAGACACTTCACAAATCTCGGGATTTCAAACATCAGCCTGCGTCACGACGACGGCAACGCGGGGTGGAAAAATTTCGCCCCTTTTGATAGGATATTGCTCTCCGCGTGCGCCGAGCGGATCGACGAGCGGTTGTTTGCGCAGCTGGCAATCGGCGGAATTTTGGTCGCTCCGATGAATAGAGGCGGCTCGCAAAAGATCGTTAGATTTAGTAAAATTTCGCCGTCCGAGATCAAAGAAGAGGAGCTCGGCGCTTGCGAATTCGTCCCGCTGGTGCAGGGTCGCGGATAGATCTAGCGCGCAGTAAATTTTAAAATTTCCTACCGCATCCTAGCGCGTAAATTTAATAAAATTTGCTTTCGCACTCCGCCGCAAGATCAGAGTTTTATTAATTATTTATTTAAATTCAAGTACAATACACAATTTTAATCTTTCAAGGATAAGTCATGCAAGATTTTAGCAAGGAAAAGATAGAGTCGCTGGTTGCCAGCTGGAAAAATCACAACAAAAACCAATTCTGGCTTAAAAAACAAACCGCGATTTCAAAGTATTTAGGCGAGATCAAGCGCTGCCTCGCAAGCTTTGATGAGACCGAGAACGAGTTTTTGCAAACTTTATATATAAATCTCAGCGACGGCAATCTTAGAAGCTGCAAAATTTTATCTTTGGGCGAGAAGTTCGCGCACGCCGAGTATTTCTTTATGGATCAGTATTTTGATTCCAATATCAGCGCGTTTTATTACGATTTCGCTTTTAAAGACCGCATCGTCGGCAAAAAGGAGCTGTTTCCTAAAAATGCCGTAAAAAGCGTAGATAGCGTGCTTAGCGGCGAGGATAAAAACATCGTCTCGCTTTATGTTTTTATCGAAAATATCGTCAAAAATTTCAATAGCTATTCGCAGGAGCGCACCGCGCGCGATATTTTTAAACAAAAGCTAGTCAATTTCTACGACGAGCTTTACAGGCTTCTTACGGCGGTGGACAGCGCTTTGGCGATCGATTTTTTCGACGTCGCGCTGCATAATCAGCCCTTCGTGCTGATGGAATTTTTAAAATCCGCGATAAATACCGATAATTTCTATCTGATCGACAGCTACCTAAGCGACGATGGGATGCTAAATTTAGGACTTGCCGAGGACGGCGATTTCGCGCAAATTTCGCGCGAAAAGCTCTATCTGCTAGCTAGCATATTTGCGCAGTGCAACGATGAGTTTCCGACGCTCGTTTATCGCGATGAAACCGCGCAAATTTTATCCTTGCTCTACGACGAAAAGGTTGAAATTTTCGAAGAATTTTACGAAGTAAGTTCGCGATTTATCGCGGAATTTACCCCGTATCCGCAGGATGTCGTGGGCGCAGCTAGGATCGTGTATTCCTCGCTATTTTTTGAATACGTTAAAAATTACAATAGCGAAGAGGTCGCAAAAAATACGATATTTTACGGCGCGATCGGCACGGGCAAAACTCGCAGGCTGCGATCTTTGATCACCGAAAAAAAGCTTGCGACAAAAAATTTCCGCTACGTTTGCCTGCACGAAGGCTTTGAATATCGCGATTTTATAGACGGGTTTTACGGCAAAAGTTTCATCGACGGCGAGTTTAAGGTGCTTTGCAAAGAGGCGCTAAACGATCCGAAGGGCGAGTATTATTTTCTGATCGACAATGCAAGTACTGCGAGCTTGGATAAAATTTTAGGCGAGGCTGCGGTGCTTTTGGATCGTCGCTACGACGAGAATGATGAGCTTTCACTGATCCGCACGAAAAATTCCCACGTAATCGACGGCTTTGAAGAGGGCGAAAAAGCGCGCGCTAGCGTCGTTTTAAAGGACGGCCGCTCATATTTCGCGGTGCCTAAAAATTTATACGTCCTATGCACTCTAAATGAGCACAAATGCGTTTCGCCATCGATTGCAAAGGCGTTTAGATGGATCAGATGCGAGTGCGATTACGGCGCGCTTGAGGATTATTTAAGGGATCGCGAGATCGTAAACGCAAGCGCGGTCGTTGCGGTTTGCAAGGCGCTGAATAAATTTATCGCCGATGAGGCAAAGGCTCTCGGCGCGATCGGGCACGGCGTATTTATGGGGCTAGCGCGCTATCAAAGTGGCGCGCAGATCATGCAGGAGGGGTTAAACGGCTTTTTCGCCGAGGTTCTTGAGCCGATCTTTAGGTGCGCAGCAAGTGGCGAAGATACCGCTACGAGCCTTGGCGAGCGCATCGCTGAAGCTAAGAGCGTGTTTAAATTTTAGTCGCCATTTGGCAGAGATGGTTATATTTGCAATGAAATTTTAAAATTTCATCGCACTGTGCTTCACTTGCGCTTGCAGATACCGCGCGCGAAAGTGGGTTTAAATTTTATTTTATGCTGCGCGGGATTACAAGACGATTGTAGCGCCATTTTATTTGCTGTGCAGCACATTGACCGGATTGATTAAATTTGCTATAAAATTTAGATTTGAAATTTTAATCCTTGCTCTACCATACTTATCGGAGTGCAGGGGCAGGATTAGAGTAAATTTTAATCTTTAAATTTAGCCTCAGCCGCTAAATTTACACAAAATCTTTATTTTGAAATTCTGCAGTATTTTCTACACGGAATTTTGATTGTCGGTGCAATAGCCGTTTTGATTAAATTTAATTGAATTGAAGCAAGCCTATGGGGATAAAACAGCGCATGCTTTTAAATTTAGCTCAAAAGCCCCGCGCCTTTTACTCTCTGCGAGCGATCCGCCGCATAGATTCTCTTCCCGCCTACTACTTTGCCGTCCTCGATTTTGCCACCCTTTACGTCGTATTTCCAGATCGGCGCGGCCGCCTTGAAATCCTCCACAAACTCGTTTATGAGTGCCAGAGCGACCTTGCGCTGCGGGCTTACGACGCCTGCGACGTAGGAGCTTTCGTGGATCGGCACGCCCCCGTTTGAATGTGCAAAAAGCACGAATGCGCCCTGTGCCGCGGCCTTTTGCTGCCACGCTTCGAACCAAGTTCGCAAAATCGGCTCGTAGATATCGAAGCTCAGCGCGCAGATGCCGCCCTCGTCGCGCACGATGCCTACGAAGGTAATGAACGCGCCGCAATTTGCGTCCTTAAATTTAGCGTACCAGCGCGATAAAATCGCGTTCACGTTCAAGCTGCCCTCATAAATTTCAGGCTCGATCTTGCTTAAAATTTCTGGATTAAATTTGGCCTCGCTCATCGCCGCCTCCTAAGCTTAGCCGCCGCAAACGGGAGGCAGAAGGCTCACGCGATCGCCGGATTTGAGCGCAAAATTCGCATCATAAATCATCTTATCATTTACCGCTACGGCGCAGTTTGCGAGCCACTCTCGCAGGCTTTCGTCCTTTTGCAGCTCCGCTTTTACCTCTTGCAAGGAGTTTGCGTTTAGGCGCAGGGGCTCGCGCCCGATCGGCCCTAAAAATTCTATCTCTACCATTTTTGTCCTTTTTTAAAGATTGAGCGATTTTAACGAAAAATTTATAAAATTTTATATAATTGCGTAAAAATTTAATGAGGAAAAACGATGAAAATCGATGAAATTTCGACCCCCGCTTACGTGTGCGAGGAGCAAAAACTGGTAAAAAATTTAGAAATTTTACGCGGCGTAGGCGAGCGAAGCGGAGCAAAAATTTTATGCGCGCTAAAAGGCTTTGCGTTTAGCTTCGCGATGCCTTACGTTGGCAAATACCTCTGGGGCGCAACTTGTAGCGGCCTGCACGAGGCGAAATTTGCTGCAGAGTTTATTAAAAACGGCGAAATCCACACATACTCGCCCGCATTCAAAGAGGATGATTTGGATGAAATTTTAAAAATTTCAAACCATGTCGTGTTCAATAGCGCCGCGCAGTGGCAAAAATACCGCGCAAAGGCGCTCGCTGCGGGTGCGTCGTGTGGACTACGGCTAAATCCGCAGACCTCCTTCGCGCCCAAAGACGCTTACAATCCGTGCGGCAGCTTTAGCAGGCTAGGGATGAGCCTTGAGGCGCTGCAGCGGGCGATCTTGCAAGACGGCGATTTTTTGCGCGGCATCTCGGGGCTGCATTTTCACGCGCTGTGCGAAGAAAGCGCTGCGAGCCTAGAGCGGGTGCTCGAGGTTTTCGAGGCGAAATTCGGCAAGTATTTCGGCGCCCTAAAGTGGCTAAATTTCGGCGGCGGGCATCATATCACGCGCGCAGGCTA
This sequence comes from uncultured Campylobacter sp., assembly GCF_963518785.1. Classification (NCBI taxonomy): domain Bacteria; kingdom Pseudomonadati; phylum Campylobacterota; class Epsilonproteobacteria; order Campylobacterales; family Campylobacteraceae; genus Campylobacter; species uncultured Campylobacter sp. The sequence continues at coordinate 3,318 of NZ_CAUQKJ010000005.1, read as the reverse complement.
CGACGTGGAGCTGCTGATAGAGCTGATCAAAAAATTTCGCGAAAAATACGAGGTCGAAATTTATCTCGAGCCGGGCGAGGCGGTAGGCTGGGAGTGCGGGTATTTGGTCTCTAGCGTGCTTGACATAGTAGAAAACGGCGCTAAAATCGCTATTTTAGACGCTTCCGCTGAAGCTCATATGCCCGATACCGTGCTGATGCCGTATCGTCCTGCGGTACGCGGCGAGAGTAAGAGCGGTAAATTTAGCTACCGCTTCGGCGGCAATACCTGCCTCGCGGGCGACGTCGTGGGGCTTGAGAGCGGACAACCCGAGTATAAATTTGACGCGCTGCTAAACATCGGCGATCGAGTGATTTTCGAGGATCAGATCCACTACACTATCGTGAAAAACACGACTTTTAACGGTATCAAGCTACCCGATCTTGTTCTGGTAGACGAGCGCGGAGAGGTTTTAATGATCAAAAAATTCGGCTACGACGAGTACGCTAGGCGAAACTAGTGCCGCACTTAATGCAGAAATGTAATTTTGCTTTGTAAGAAAATTTTTTGCAAAAAATGATATAATCGGCTTGAATTTTATATCTAAGGAAATCCATGAAAAGATTGTTTCTCGCGCTTTTCGCCTGTATTTATGCGCAGGCCGAAGAGAAAAAATATGCCGATATCGTGCAGGGAAATAGCGATGTTTGGGGCAATGCAAGGCTTGAAAACATCGATAGCTACGGCAATGGCTTCGGTCCGATTTTTCTGCAATTTCAAGGACATCTGCAAAGCTCGGGCTTTTTTGCTTGGTTGGCGCTGGGTGCGGTTTTGGGCGTAATCATAGCTTTTATTGGGCACTACGCGATCATAGGGCCGAAGCACTTCGATCATCACGCGGGCAAGCCGATCTATGCGTTTAATAAATTTGAGCGACTATACCATTTCGTAGCGGCCGTCGCATGGGCGATCTTGGTTCCGACAGGCTTAATTATGATGTTTGGCGAGGAATTCGGCGGCGGCGCTTTCGTGAGATTTTGTAAAAATGCTCACGGACTAGCTACGATAGCCTTTGCGATCGCCGTTATGCCTATGCTAGTGACATGGTTTTGGCGTATGCTACCGCGAGCTTACGATATCAAATGGATGATGATCGTGGGCGGTTATCTAAGCAAAAAGAAGCGCACGATTCCCGCGGGTAAATTTAACGCCGGCCAAAAAGCGTGGTTTTGGGTCGCGACTTTAGGCGGCATAGTGATGATAGCTACGGGCGCATCGATGTTTTTCTTAGATTACAATATCCCTGAGATGAGAAGTGCGCTAGGTATGAGTCAGATCGAAATTTTAAGAGCAAGCGCGATTATTCATAATTTTTTGGGTGCGGTCTGCGCGGTATTTTTGCTTGTGCATATCTATATGGCGGTCTTTGCGATCAGCGGTGCCATCCACTCGATGATCGACGGACACAAGCCGGAGGAGGAAGTTTACGTCCTTCACCACTACTGGTATCGCGAGCTGCTCGATAAGGGGCAGATCGCCAAATCGCAATTTGAAGCGAAGTACCCGCGCTTATAACTTGGGTAAATTTTATGCGGGCCTGCTTGCGTGCGGCTCGCATTAGCTTTGAGGTTCAAAGAATTTTATTTTTAAGGATTACATATGCAACTAGATTGTCGCAATTTAAATTGCCCGGAGCCGCTTTTACGCACTAAAAAAGCTCTCGGCGAGCTAAAAATCGGAGAGAATTTAGAAATTTTAGTAAACGACGTAGCGCCGCGCGAAAACATAAAACGCTTTTTGGCTAAAAACGGCTTTGAGGCGAAAATTTCACAAGCGGGCGCCGACACGCTTATAAAAACCGTAAAAACGGACGAGCTGAAAGATGAAAATATCGACGATATTTATTGTAACGTCGCGGCGCCGAAAAGAGGCAAGGTGATATTCCTAAACGAGGAGCAGTGCGGAAGCGGCCCGATCGGAAAGAGCTTGCTTGCTAAATTTTTAGGTGCGGCACTAAGCTTAGACGAAAAACCCGTAAAGGTCATCTGTGTAAACAACGCCGTGCGCATAACCACCAACCGCGGCCACGAATGCTTTGAGGCGATCAAAAAACTAAACGAAGCGGGGGCTGAAATTTTAAGCTGTGGAAGCTGTCTAGAGGGCTACAAACTGGTCGATAAGCTCGCGATCGGCGAGATTTCAAATGCATACGAAATCATGGACGTCCTATCAAAATACGAAGTAATCAAACTATGATCTACAGAGATTTTAACCTCACGAAATTTATTGCAGCCGCCGGTTGAGCCGCCAAGCTTGACCCGGCGGGTCTAACCGAAAATCTTGGAAATTTAATCGAGCCCAATGCGAACCTGCTGTCGTCCACCTGCAGCAACGAAGATGCGAGCGTATTTCGTATAAGCGACGATCTTGCGCTCGTGCAGACGCTCGATTTCATCACCCCTTTGGTAGACGATCCGTTTATCTTCGGACAGATCGCGGCGGCAAACTCCCTAAGCGACGTATTTGCGATGGGCGGCGAAGTGATAAACGCCCTAAACATCGTGGGTTTTGACGATTGTCATTTCTCAAACGAAATTCTGCGCGAAATTTTGCGCGGCGGCAAAGACAAGATCAAAGAGTGCGGAGGAGCTTTGGTGGGCGGCCACACCATCTCTACTCCTGAAATTTATTACGGACTTAGCGTCACGGGGCGCGTGAATCCGCGTAAATTTTGGAGTAATAATACAGCGCGCGAAGGCGACCTGCTGATCCTAACAAAACCCCTCGGTACGGGCATCATCGCTACGGCTATCAAGGCGAAATTTCTTAAATTTGAAGAATTTCGTGATGCGATAGAGAGCATGATTTTGCTAAATTTTTATGCCGTGGGCGCATTGGCGGGTTTAAAAATACATGCCGCAACCGACGTAACGGGCTTTGGACTACTTGGACACGCGCTTGAGATGATAAACGAGAACGTGAGTTTTAAAATTTATCCTAGCAAAATTCCGCTTCTAAAAAGCGCTCTAAGATGCCTTGATGAGGGGCTGGTCCCCGCCGGAAGCTATAAAAATTTAAAATTTATCGCGCCTGGTGTCGATTCCGAGCCGGACATAATGCTTTGCGACGCGCAAACCAGCGGCGGACTTCTGCTTGCCGTAGCGGAAAAGGACGCGGCGCGAGCGCTTGTAAATTTAAAAAACGCAGGCTACGCTAGTAGCGCTATCATCGGCGAAGTTATAGCACATGCCGAACATAAAATTTATTTAGTTTAAAATCTTTTCTATTCAGCCCCCTTTAAGCATCGCTCTTGTATAATCACAATTCTGTTTCGCACCG